>CAMWKY010000066.1 GCA_947174965.1 uncultured Ruminococcus sp.
AAATAGAGATAGTTGTGAATAAATAGAAAAGGGGATTGATTTTTTTGGACGTTTCACAATACAAATGCCCGAACTGCGACGGAGAACTGGAGTTTAACCCGTCCACGCAGGAAATGAACTGTCCGTTTTGCCGTAGTTCGTTTACAATGGAAACAATACAACAGATTTACGCTGAAACCGTAACAGATTCGCCGACACCTGAATCAACTGAATTTGAATCGCATACGAACGTATACCACTGTTCAACTTGCGGTGCTGATATTATGGCGGACGACCAGACAACAGCAACTTTCTGTTACTACTGTCATAGCCCTGTTATACTTTCAGGACGACTTACAGGTGAATACAAGCCAGATAAAGTCATAGGATTCAGAGTTACAAGAGAAAATGCGCTTGCATCTTTCAAAAGCTGGTGCGCTTCAAAGCCGTTTATACCGTCGGATTTCAAATCAGAACAACAGCTTGAAAAAATGACCGGACTTTATGTGCCGTTCTGGATTGCTGACTGCGACGTATCAGCAGACTACAGCGGAATCGGAAATGTAAAGCGGAGCTGGACATCAGGTGACTACAGATACACCGAAACAAAGGAATTTTCCGTACAGAGAAAAGCAAAGATTGTTACAAAAGGTGTACCCGCAGACGGTGAAAGCAAAATTGATGATAAACTTATGGAATCAATTGAGCCGTTTAATTATGACGACCTCAAAAACTTCTCAATGTCATATTTTACGGGATTTTTCGCTGATAAGTATGACGTTGACAAGGCAGGTGCTTTTCCGCACATCAAAGAACGTGTCACAAGTGCGTGCAAAAGCGTAATCAGGGACAGCATTTCGAATTATAGTTCAGTTACGGCACACAGTGAATCCTACAACATAAACAAAACAGACTGGCAGTATATCATGTTGCCAATATGGTTTATGACGTATAAATACAATGACAAGATATACGAATTTGCAATAAACGGACAGACAGGAAAACTTGCTGGAACTCCTCCGCTTGACAAGAAAAAACTGTTCTGGACATCAGCCCTTATAGGACTTTGCGTGGTACTTGCTTTATTTTTGGGAGGACAATGTTTCATATGAAAAAACTTTTGATTATAATGCTCACTGTCTTTGCGCTGATGCCTGTTTTTGCGGTTGATTTGTCTGCATCGGCTGTTGATGTATCAAAATCGGGTATCTTTGATGGCTATGATTTTTTTGATGATGCAGAGGAGCAGGAACTCACAAGGCTTATACAGGACAAGGCAGAACAGCTTGACATGAATATCTTTGTATTTATTGCAGGCGCAGAACAGAGACGTAAAAGCGACTATGATACAGAGTGCTTTGCTGATGATACATATGACGAACTTTACGGAGAAGATACAGACGGTGTTTTCTATTTCATGGATTTTTCAGGCAGAAAGCCCGCTTATGATTATATCTCAACAAGCGGAAAAGCTGTTCTGTTTTATGAATCTCACATACAGGACATTTTTTCACGACTCAACAAAGTTCTTCCGTCATCAGATAACAGCGATTTCATGCAGTACAAAGATGATATAAGTCAGGCTGTACAGTTATTTTTGACGGAACTTGAATACTATAAGGGCAAAACAAGCGGTTACTATTACGACAGGTCATCAGGCAAGTATTTCTACTATAAAAACGATAAACTTATGATAACAACAAAACCTCCGCTTCATAGGAGACTTATACCGTTGGCTGTTGCTTTGCCGTTCGGATTCATGGTATCGGTTATGTTTTATTTTGCAACAAAATCGAAGTATAAATTCAAAGTATCAGCAAACCCGACTACTTATGTATCGCACGAAAAAACAGTGTTCACCGTGAAAAACGATATATACATAAGAACACACACAACAAAGACAAAAATAGAATCAAGCAGTAGTAGCGGAGGAAGTCACGGTGGTGGAGGTCACAGCCACAGCGGAGGTCACGGCGGTGGCGGAAGTCATAGATAGGAGTGATTTTTTGGAAGATTATATCGAACAGGACGAATACAGGTCGCAGATTGCGTCACTTAACAATGAAATACGTTATCTAAGGGAAAAAATAAGGCAGAAAGAACATATCGACAAGTTCAATGCTTTTGATAATCCTACAGAATACAAGGGATTCAGCGGAAATTACGCAAAAATTCAGCCGTTGGTTGAAAGTGAGGGCTATGAGCTTCCGCTTGAGCCGAAATATGAGGAACGCCGAAGCCTGAAACGCTTCTATTCAGCAGGTGGCTGGTGTATTATATTGCAGTTTGCATTGTCAACAGGAATGGCATGGCTTCTTATCGGTCTTATAGCAAATCTGCTGAAATTCATGAATCCTGATGCAAATATTTTTGTCTTACAGCAGTATATGCAAAGTTCATCTATATTTGTATCACTCAATATGCTTGTATATCTTGTATGCAATGTGCTATTTGCTTTTATTGGAATGAAATGGGCAGGCATAAAGCCACGTTCAGTAATAGCAACAAAGAATTTCAGTTTCAGACTTGCCGTGCAGTACTGCATGACAGCACTTTTTCTATGGATATTGTCTGTATATCTGTCAACAGGAATAAACGATATTTTTGAGCAGTACGGCTATAGCACGGTGACGGACTATAGCAACGTAGGGAAAACAACTTTAGGCATTGTGATAATGAACATATACACCTGTATCATTGCCCCGATAACAGAGGAACTTTTTTTCAGGGGCATGTTGCTGAAAACATTTTCAAAGGCTAATCAGCGTTTTGCTATATTTGCAACAGCTTTATTTTTCGGACTTGCACACGGCAATATACCGCAGTTTCTGCTTGCTTTCACGTTAGGAATAATGCTTGCGGTTATCACAATGAAACACAGTTCAATCATTCCTGCTATAGTAGTACATATGTTCATAAATACTTTTTCAAGTATGTTCGGCTATATCGGAAATGCCAATGAGACTATACAGCAGATTGCAATGATTTTACTTTTAGCATTAGCTGTTTTAGGACTTATAATGTTTCTTATATTTTTCGGCGACAACCATATTCCCTCCACAACACCAAAACAGGCAACAAGAGGAATCTATGTTGCTGTAAGCTCATTTTCATTGGTTACAGCATTTTTCATACAGCTGATATACATTGTATACCTGATTTTTAAGAAGCACTGATAAAAAATCCCTTCAGAAGTAAAAAAATCTGAAGGGATATTTTTTTGTTATTTGTGATATTTTCCGCCCTCTGCAATCTGAAAACAGCGGTAAATCTGTTCTAAAATCATAACTCTTGCAAGCTGATGCGGGAACGTCATTTCTGACATGGATAATTTAAGATGACCCATTTGCTTTATTTCAGGTGCAAGACCGTAGGAACTGCCGATTATAAAAGTTATGGTGCTGAATCCGTTTAGACCTGCCGTGCTGATTTTTTCGGACAGCTCAACGCTTGAAAGCTGTTTTCCCTCTATGCACATCGGAATTATAAAGCCTTTTATGTACTTTTTTATCTGCACGGCTTCTTTTTGTAAAGCTGATTGTATTTCTTTTTCGTTCGGATTATCACTTAAACGGCACTCATCAAGTTCATGCAGTTCAAAAGTGCAGTATCTTCCTAAACGCTTTATGTATTCAGAACAGGCTTGACGGAGATAGTCCTCTTTGAGCCTGCCTATTACAATCAAGTTGATATTCATTCTTCTGCACCCGTATTTTTCTTTGATTTTGACTTCTTGCCGAAGTTAAGAGATGCAGTAAGAATCTTATCGGAGCTGAACAGTTTCACGGCAAAGAACAGACATACTACAAATGCAACAGCCTGATAAGCCATTCCACCCCAGAATACAGCCATATTTCCGAACATTATATTTGACATACCTGAAAAAGTGTGAGTGAACGGAATTGCGTACACAATAATTCTGATTACTATAGGAAGTGTGTTTATATCGGCAAACATTGAAATCATATAAGGAATCATAGCACCGAAAAGCAACGGCATTACAACGGTCTGCGACTGCTTCGTATCAGTTACAAGTACACCAAGCATAAGCGATATTGACAGACAAATCATAACAGTAAAGAACATCTGTACGCCTATAAGTATGTAGTCAATACCTTTCAGAGTAAGACCGAGTTTCTGCATTGCCTCATCAACAGGCATCACTTGTCCTGCCATAGTACTTGCAATTTCGCTTGCTGATTCAGTTGCACCTGACATAAAGAACGAAAATCCAACCATGAACACAACAGCCTGCAAGAGTGCAACTATTGAAGCAGACAGCATTTTTGCGGTGAGGATAGATATTCTTGACACGGGAGCAGAAAGCAGTGTTTCAAGCGTTTTGTCGATTTTTTCGTTAGATATGGCACTGATAAGCGTTTGAGAAGTCATGACTATCAGCATGAATACAATAATCGGCAGTATCATACTTTTTGTCATAAGCTGATTCATTATATTGGACTTTCCAACTTCGGCGGATTCAGTATTCACAACAGTATTTTCAGATATGGTCATAGGGTTGTTGATGATTTTTATGTCATCAGCGGAGATGCCGAACTGTTCAGCAAATATTTCTGATATACACGAGGATATTAGGCTCAATGCACTGCTGTTGTCGTTTAAATTTGACATCATGGCAGAAGATTTCATCCCCTCAACACTTACTACTTCAGGACTTTTACCTGATTCAACTGTATCAGAGAAACCCTCTGGCAGTATAATAACTGATTCCTGACCTGTTGAAGCAAGTATATCGGCGTATTCACCGTCTGCATTATACAGCTTTACTTCTGCGCCGTATTCTCTTAGCCTGCCAATAAGATTTGCTGTAAAATCCGTGTCATCATGGTCAACTATATTGAGAGTGTACTCCTGTTTTATAGCCTCTTCCATAGTATCGGACATGACATTACCTAAAATGACGAACATAACAAGCGACACCACAATTGAAAGTATCATCTGCATATTTATGAGTTCGGCAAGTTCTTTTTTAAGAAGATTAAAGAATTTCATTATTTTTCGCCACCCTTTCAAAAACTTCCTCAAGATTCTGCACGCCGTAACGCTGTTTGAGTTCGTCCGTCTTGCCAGTTACAAGCAGTTTTCCTTTGGAGATGATGCCTACACGGTCGGAGACAAACTCAATTTCAAGCATATTATGCGACGACAAGAGAAATGACATACCCTCATTTTTAGCAAGCTCCTTAATCATCTTGCGGATTTCGAGTGCATTGAGTACATCAAGTCCGCTGGTCGGCTCATCAAGTATTGCAAGAGCAGGCTTTGTCATTACGGCACGTGAGAGAAGTAACTTTCTTATCATGCCACGGGAATAAGTGCCGATTTTGTCATTAAGTCGCTCACCTAATCCACATATTTTTTCAGCACGTTCAGTATAGCCGTTGATTGTGTCAATGTCGGCAGAGAACAGTCCTGCCATAAAGCGCAGATATTTTTTGCCCGTCATGTTCTTGTAAGCACCTGCTTCGTCGGGAAGATATGATATACTTTCACGCACTTTCTCTGGCTCTTTCAGTATGCTGTGACCGTTCACGACTGCATCACCTGATGTTGCTGTAAGAAGCGTGGAAATCATGCGTATGGTAGTAGTTTTTCCTGCTCCGTTCGTGCCGATAAGTGCGAATATTTCGCCTTTGTCGATTTCGAAGGAAACATTATCTACCGCAAGCACTTTTGCATACTGCTTTGAAAGTCCTTTTACTTCAAGAATTTTTCCCATTAAATAACCCCCTGTTATATATTTTATCTTAATTATATCACAATGTGAAATTTTTGTCAATATACATATCAGGAATTTTTTGATATAACAAAGGGCGAACTATGTCCGCCCGATTTGTTTCTATGATTTATCTTTTTGCTTGAATACAATTGATGCGGTAAGACCTGCAAGAAGTGCGGCGGTTATTCCTGCGGAAGACGCAGTAAGTCCGCCCGTGAATATACCGACAAAACCGTCTTTTTCGATAGAATCACGCACACCGTCTGCAAGAAGATGTCCGAATCCTGTAAGCGGTACAGTTGCACCTGCTCCCGCAAAATCAGCTATAGGCTGGTAAAGTCCTATTGCTGAAAGAAATACACCTGCTACAACAAATCCTGTTAATATTCGTGCAGGAGTCAATTTTGTGTAGTCAATAAGAAGCTGTCCTACTGCACAAATCAGACCGCCTACTATAAATGCCCTTATCATTTCCATAAAAATCAACCTCCGATGTGTACAAGATGTGCTACTGACGGAATACTTTCGCCCTGTTGAACAGACATTGCCGACATTAATGCACCTGTTGCAACGAAAAGCATATTTTTTATTTCTTTGCGTTCAATCATGGGCAGAAAGTAACCGCACAGAACGCTTGCACTACAGCCACAGCCTGAACCTCCACAATGTGTATCCTGCATTTTGTCGTCGAATATTAGTAATCCGCAGTCCTGATGCTGTTTTGAGATGTCAATATCCTGTTTTTTGAGCAATTCAATAAGAAGTGTACTTCCGACTTTGCCTAAATCACCTGTTACAATTGCATCATAATCATCAGGAGAAGTATTTGTAGCCTGCAAATAACGCTGAATTGTAGCAGATGCGGCAGGAGACATTGCACTGCCCATATTTGTAATATCGTTTACTCCCATATCGGCAATTTTTCCGATACAACCGCCTTTAATTCGGGCGTTTCCGTTGTCCGACAGCAGAACAGCACCCGAAGCCGTGCAGGTCCATTGAGAAGTCGGCGTGCGTTGACCGCCATATGAAAGTGGTGAACGGAACTGACGTTCAGCAGTGGAAAAATGTGATGATGTTACAGCGGCGGCACGTTTTGCTGCACCTGATTCAAGTACAAGTGAAGCTGTAAGGATTCCCTCTGCCATAGTTGAGCAAGCACCATATAATCCAAGAAAAGGAATTGACAGTTCACGCAATCCATAAGATGAACTTGTACATTGATTTATAAGGTCGCCTGCACATATAACATCAATATCTTCTTTTGTGAGATTTTTTTTGCGGACTGCAATGCTTACAGCTTCCAGCTGAAATTTGCTTTCAGCCTGTTCCCATGTTGTCATGCCAAAGTGACTGTCCTCTACAATTTCATCAAAGTATTTTGCGAGAGGTCCTTTACCCTCCTTTGAGCCGACAACGGCGGCGTAACTCTCAATTTTTATTGGAGAATCAAGCTCAAAAACTCCTTGTGACAGATATTTTGCCATAAAAAACACCTTTTTTCTTTATAGTCTATATTTGCTATTATTTCATAAAAATCTGCAAATATACTTTTCTATATTTGTTTTACAGGTGAAAAAACCGCATTTCGGGTTGACATATGATAAAAGATGTAGTATACTAAAATCATGTAGCAAAAAAATCCCTGATAAAAATCAGGGAAAACAGATTCAGAATTTGTTGTTTGCACTATGATATTTTTCTCTTGTTCTTGCTATGCTTTCCTCACTTCTTTTTATAAGATTAAGCATTGATGATGAATATTGTGCATAGTCCTTTTGCAATGTAGAAGTAGTTATGTAGAGCGTGTCAAAATTGTCTACGCAGTCGTTGCCGTCAAGGGCAATTCCACATGATGCGGCTTTTATGTCAGCTTCACTCATTGAAATGATAGCATTTGCACTGTCATTTGCGATAACTTTAGGTATTCTGAAAAGTTTCTGGTCATTATGCGGATTTGCATTATAGACAATGCGGAAAAGCTTGTACACTGAAAGCATGAGATAACTTGAAACTTCTTTTATAAGAGTGATACTCCCTGCTTTCTGTGCAAGACTGAAAAGCAGACTGATTGAGTTATTTATGATACGTCTGTTGAAGTTGATTATTTCAGGTGATGGCATTTTAAGATTGTTGTTTCCGTCGTCGTCGGGAATATCTTCAATAGTGATAACTTTTCCCTCCGGTTCAGGAGTTCGTCCAAGAAGATAGTCACATGAAACATTGTAATAATCAGCTATTTTTACAAGAAAATTCAATCCACATTCACGGATTCCTTTTTCATAGTGAGAGAGAAGTGCCTGAGAAATGCCTAAGTCAGCCGCAGCCTGTTTCTGACTTATGTGACGTTCTTTTCTTTGAAGGGTAATAATACGTGCAAAATCTGAATTCATAAAGAAAAATCCTCCCATGTTTATTTATTGACAATTTGTATATTTTTGGTGTAATATTATTATAATACAAAATGTATAATATGTAAATATTAATATTGTTTAAATTTTAAGGCAAATTTTAACAATAATTTGTCGAAAGGAGACAAAATGAAAGGTTATAGAATCAGCATTATCCGTCACGGTTTAACATCTGCCAATGAAAACGGAATTTATATCGGCTCAACGGATATGCCTCTTTCATCAAAGGGGGCAAGTGAACTTGCTGTAAAAATGGATAACTTTGATTATCCGACAGTACAAAAAGTATACACATCACCGCTTTGCAGATGTACGGAAACAGCAGAAATCTTATTTCCCGAAATAGAAATGCTACCCGTTGACGGACTTCGTGAACTAAATTTAGGTGAATTTGAGGGAAAAACAGTAGACCAGCTTGTAAACCGTGATGACTATAAAAAATGGCTCAAGGGCGGAAAAGATACACGACCGCCAAAAGGTGAAAGCTTAGAGGAAATGACAGCAAGAGTATTTTCAGCATTGCACAATATCATCATGAACATGATGGAGGAGGGCATAGCACATTCAGCAATTATAACTCATGGTGGAATAATTACAAATATGCTCACCTGTTTCGGACTGCCAAAATATGACCCGAAATATTTAACGGCAGAATCAGGTGAGGGATTTGATATTCTTGTAACAACGCAGATGTGGCTTAATTCTCAGGCATTTGAAATTCTCGGATATTGCCCATATGAAAAAATAGAAGACAATGAAAATGAATAACCGTAAATAAATTCCATATAATAACGGTAAATCTTTCAAGGAGATGCACTGTTATGAAAACAATGGAACTTATACGC
>CAMWKY010000067.1 GCA_947174965.1 uncultured Ruminococcus sp.
GATTTTCGTTACTGCTGATTTTTGGTGTTGATTTCTTGCTTTTTGTATAGAGAACTGTTCCGGTATTGCTGATTACTTCCAGTGCTTCAACGTCATTTCGGATAAATTCGTCCGATTCAACATAATCAGCTCCGCACCATGCCGATTGTCCCATGCTGAATACTTCGTTATATCCTACCTGAAAATAGAATCGTCCTGTTGTTGATATTTCAGCAGCATCAGGTCGCCTTATTACTGCTTTACTGTCTGCACCGTCCTGAACTTTAAGACATATCTTGAAACGGCTGTTGCTCCATATTTCAGGACCTACCGCATTATCGGGTTTCTGTGTTGCAAGAATAAGATGTACTCCTAAACTTCGCCCGATACGTGCAGAACGTATAAGAAGTTTCATAAAGTCGTCACGGTCGCTTTTCAGTTCCGAAAACTCATCACACACAATAAAAAGATGCGGAAGTGCATCTATATCCATGCCCTCACGTCTCAACTCCTGATACCTGTAAATATCCATAGTACCCTCATTTGACATTTTTCGGGCTGTCTTAAAAAGCTTCTGACGTCTTTTCAGCTCCGTATCAATCGATATGCACGCTCTCTCAATGACTGAACCATCAAGGTTTGTAACAGTTCCTATAACGTGTGGAAGCTTGCACTTTATCTCACGCTTTTTTCCGTTTTCAGTTACTTCTTTTACATAATTAAATGCGTCGGCAAGTCCTCCACCCTTGTAATCGACAATAACAAAAGCAACTTCTTCAGGACTGTAATTTACAGCAAGCGACAGAATTATTGTGATGATAGTCTCACTCTTGCCCGAACCTGTTGTGCCTGCCATAAGACCATGCGGACCGTGGAATTTTTCGTGCATATCGATAAAGAACGTATCGCCCGAAGGCTCAACGCCGATTTCAGTTTTAAGCGATTTTATGGGATTATTCTCTGCCCATCTTGTAAGGCAGTTAAGATGCTCAACCTTTGAAACCTTGAACATCTCAAGAAATGTAAGCATTTTCGGAAGCTGATATTTTTCTGTCGATATATCAAGTTTGATATTTGATACAGCACTGATATATTTATCAAATTCACGCTCATATTTTTTCAGGTCAAAAGGTACAAACTCCGAAACAACATTATTGTCACGGTCGTATATTTTCGACTGATTCTCTGATAATTCTATGATTATATTAGAGTTGTTGTAGTTATACATTCCGAAAGATGTAAGAATACTGATATTGAGTGCCGTTCTGCTTTTCATTATCATAGGCATAATATTTATACTCTCAAAAAGCTTTTTATCAGATGCAATAATAAGCATCTTCGGGAAGTCCTCGTCTTTTTTGTCTGTTCTGTCGTTGTACTCCTTTTCAAGATTATACGCAAGTTCCTTTATTTCGTCGGAAGATGATGCAACAAATCTGAATGAAGTATCGCTGTTCCATGTGTGCGGAAGCCATTTTGCATAGCTCCACTTTTCTTCATCATTGTTGTTATATATGAAAACAAGTTTAAGCTCGTCATATGAATAAAGTGATGCAAGCTGTATTACAAGCGACTTTATAAATTCGCATGATATATCCTTTTCTCCGCTTACACCGCATATACAGCCGTTATTCAGTGAAATTGTCATGGGTGCATCATTGATAAATCGTTCTTCATGTGCAAACTGCATCATATCACGGCGGAGGTTATCCTTGAAAAAATATTCACTCTCTGCATGGAAATCAACTTTTACAGATGACTTTCTCTTGCCCATACCTGCAACAACACACATAAAATCATTGTCATTTATGCTCTTGCTCCAAAGATAACGGTCTCTGTTTACAACCCTTTCAATACATTCATCAATTGTAAGATATTTTTTCAGCAGAAAATTTCTTTCCTCGTCTATCATGGCGTTTACAGTATCTCTCAACTGCATGATATAATTCTGATATTCTTCTATACGCTTTTTCTCATTCTTCTTTGACAATTTGTTTTTGTAGAAAGTCATTATCGGAGGCATACAGAGAGTTGACATAAGCATACCGCCTGCCATGATAAAAGTAGGAACGATATAGGAAAAGTTCGTCTGTCGATAGTATGCTGCTACACCTGAATACAATGCAACAAGAACAGTTGTACAAGCCATTGTGAGAGATGAGCCGATTGAAAGAAGTATGGGCTGTTCCTCTCTTATCATGGAGCGTTCAGGCGGTAAAAGCTTAATCGCATCAAATTCAATGCTGTTTGCACCTAAATCTACAGTTCGATAGAAATAATTGGTGTCCTCAATTTTTTTCCTCTTTGATTCAAATTCCAACTTAGAAAGTACAACGTTTTTCAGCCTGTTTCCTCTTAATGATTTTTCAAAGTCGATATTTGCAGAAATAAAGTCGGAGCATATTATAAACTTATATCCCACTATAAATACAACGTCACCTACATCAAGTGGATATTCTTCATTTGAGATAATTCTCTTGTTATTTACATATGTGCCGTTTTTACTGTTTGTATCGGTTATATACCATTTCCCGTTAGTCTTAAATAAAACAGCGTGACTGCCTGAAATATAGTCATCATCAAGACAGATGTCATTGTCCTGCTTTTTGCCTATTCTGAAAGCGTATTCAGTTGCATCACCAGCAAAACAGAATTTACAGAACTTATTTTTCTCACTGCTGATTTTTTCGACTATTATAGTAAACTCCATGCCGTCAATCTCAATTACAAGCACATCATTATCAGAAATAACAGTGCGCTCTCTGTAGTACGTCTTTTTATCGCCGTTATATCGGCATATCTTGTAATTCTCGCCCGAAGATATTACCCACTGACCATTTATTCCGTCTACGTTAATATCTTCGTCAAAAGAACTTATATTGTGGTTTATTTTATAGTGACCTGTTTTTTTATCGGGCAGAACAGTATTGCTTATAAAATCATTCTGCATAAATGTTATGAAAAGCACAAAATCCCTCCCTTATTAAACGAACATAAGTTCTGTTCTGTTTGCAATTTTAAGTTCCCTGAAAGTTTTATTCTGCGGAAGGCTTTCACCTTTATCACGCATACACAATATATTTACATCACCCTTACAGTAAAATCCTTTTGATATTTCTGAAAAAAGTTCTGCCATTACATTTACAGCATCATATATATACATATTTTCAGGCAATCTTATATCATATGTTCTGCCGTCGGCTGGCAGATAAACCTGTACTATTATCTTATTCATCTGATGCTCCTTTCTGATATAATAATATGCTGTCCTGCTCATTTGCACAAGAAGAACAGCATATATTTTTTTACTTCTGTTTTCTTTTTCTTATGAATATAACTCCTAATGCAGAAACTCCAACAACTATCGCAGAAATTATTCCTGCAATCTTCACCCATGATTTACTTAACATAATAAGAAGCATATTTTCGGTTACACGTACTTCATTATATTCCTTTTTTGTCGTGTTTCCTGCAAAGTCCGTAAGTTCAACAGTGATATTACGCTTATCATCAGAGGCATTTACAATAAATCTGTGTGCCTTTTCATCTGTGCCATACTCAAAATCTCTTTCAAGAAGCGGTTCTGCCTGCGAATCTATTGTAACTCTGATATTCTTCAAAGGCTCACTTACATTTATAGTAAACTCTTTTTCTGCTCCCTTGAAAGTCTTGTCATTGTTATCGTCAAGTTCGTCGCATATTGGTTCAGGCGGACGTGTATCAACGTTAAACTCAATATTCGCTCCCCTTTTTTCACTGACATTCTCATTTCCTGCCTTATCAACAGATTTTACTGCAATCTGATACCTGACATTTTCCTTGAAATTGTCTGAACTGATAGTGTAGGTGTATTCATAGCCTGATTTATCGCTTAAAAGCTGTGGCTTTGAGATACTGTACATATCCGTTGTAAGCTCGACTGTCTGCGTACCCTTGTTTATCATGATAACAGGCTTTGAACCGTCCTTATGCTTGTCAATATTTCGCTCCTTTATGACGATTTCAGGAGTGTAATTCAGATAATTTCCATTAATTGATTCATATTCCTGTATCTCAAATACAGAACCAAATCTGTTTACAGAGAATGATTTTTCAAGCGACTGCTTGCGTGAACTCTTGTCAGCAACGTTGACTTTAAGCTTATACATACCGTCAAAAGATTCATCATGAGGAAAATCATCAAAGACAAATTCCATATTTTCAGAGTTGATTACTTTCCATCTTCCTATTACATACTTGCCTGTTGCAATGCTGAATTTATAACAGTCATTTTCCTCATCATATACACAATCGCATATTCTGCCGTTTTTGTAAAGTTCAGCCTCATAGGTGTCAATGTTGCTTTCCTTTATATTAAGAGAAATATCAACATCACCTTTATTTGCCTCTGAAAATGATTTTGCAGTGATTTCAGGGTCTGCACCGTCAACAACAAAACCTGCGGAATATTCGTTCATGACATTTCCTGCAATATCTTTTCCAGAAACTGTAAGATTATAACTCTTATTTTCATTGTACGGAATTTCAAGTGTGTGAATATTTCCTGAATCTGTCCATTTTGCATCTGACGGCTTGCCGTTTATCATAATCTTACTGCTGTCAAAATTAACCTCATTGACCGATATTACAGCCTTAACAGTAGAATCTATATAGCTGTTTTCAAGCGGATTTACTTTTGTACCGTCTTTTTTCACAAACTCAACGCTTAAAACAGGATTTGTCTTGTCTATAACAAATTCGCCTGATGAAAAACTGTCGGACTTATTTCCTGCAAGGTCTGTATTTTCAATATCAAAGCTGTATGTACCGTCTTTATCATATATAAATGTTTTGAAATACTTCTGCTCGTCTGTTCCTGTTCTTGAATTTTCAGACAGCTTAAATTCGTTGTCTGCCTGACCGTTTATGACAGGTGCATTGAAGTTTCTTTCAGAGATTATTACATTTACTTTCTGATTTGTATTGTAATACTGCTTTTCCTCATTACGCTTAATGCCGTCAATAGTTATAACTGGTTTCTGCTTGTCTATGCTGAAATAGGTTTCTGATTCTGTATAGTTGCCTGAATTGTCAAAAGTTCTTAATCTTATGAAGTTGTTGTTTGCATCTTTTGAAACAGTTATACTTGCTGAAACAGATGTTGCAAGATTTCTCTCTCTTGTATCAATAGTCCAGCCGTCTGCATCACCTGATATATAGCCGTTGCCGTCTATTTCAATACTTCTCCAGCCCTCAAAATCAGATGTAAGCCACTCTACTCTCTTTACACCTGAAAAACTGTCCGTAACTTTGATACTTGCCGTAACATCAGAATTATAAAGCGGTAAACCTGCTGAATCTTTATTATCAGTTTTCGGAATACTTATGTTAATATCTGATGTTGCTCTGTGACGTTCGTCATTTTCAGAAGCATAGCCATCGGGAGATTTTTCTTCCGATTTATTATTTACATTATCAGTTGCCCACGCTTTTATGTCACCCTTGAATCCCTCCGGAATAACAAAATCACATGAATAAACATTGTTTGTTTCGTCAAAATCAATATTTCTGCTTTCCTCTGATTTGAAAACAGTACCATCAGTATTATAAAGTACGCAGGAAATGGACTTTATACCTGAACTTGCACCCTTATTGTCTCTTACAAGAATTGTCATTGCGGTATCAGATTCAAAGAAATAGCTGAATCTGTCGGACATATTAGGCGCAATATTGAATAATTCATATTTTTTGTTTTCTTCCAGATTATACCAATCAAAATTGAATCCCGAAATATACGGAGCATTTATGTCCTTATAAACTTCAGTTTCTTTCTTATCATAGTTTCCTGCATTGTCAAATACTTCAACAGTGAAAATATATTTTCCGTCCCTGCCTGTTTCGGTAGAGGAAATATATTTATCAGATGCTGTTTTTTCATCTTCATAAGTTTTTACTGTTTCATCTCTTGAATTGTCATCAACATTATATCTGTTGAAAATAGTTTTTGCAATTCCTGAATGTTCATCTGAAATATCACTGCTTATCTGTATATCACTGCTGAACCACTTTTTGCCTTCTTCATTGATGAACATATTTTCGCCCGTGATTTCTGCATCACTGATTATCGGCTTTATATGCTCAAACATAATATCTTCCGTATTATTTTCGGCGTGGAGTACAGTTTTTTCAGATGAGTTGCCTGCATTGTCTGTTATGGTTACAGTAAGTTTTCCGTCTGCAACAAATGATGTGTCATTTTCGGGGTCAATATCGGGTATTACAAATACAGCCTCATTTTCTGTAATTCTTTCTGCCTTGTATCGTTTTCCCGAAAATTCAATAACTGCATTTTCAGGCTTTATTCCTGACGAAACATATTTTCCCTCACTGAACGGTACTTTTACAGTAATCTGCTTATTTGCAAATGCGCCGAATCCTGTAAAATTAACAGCACTCTTATCAGCATCATCAACAATATATCTTCCGTCAATTTCAGGGGCATTGTTATCTATATATATTTCTCTGACTGATTTTTCCGTATGTTCTGTATTTATATTTCCTGCAAAATCCGTTGTATTCAATACTACATTCAGTCTGCCATTGTCAAGAAAAATATACTCCTCTGAAAGTACAACATCAATATCCGATTCTTCCTGAAAACGTATATGCGGAATAATTTTTCTGCTGTCATCTTCATCTGCAACAAATTCAAGGTACATTTTACCGCTTTCAAGTGCTGTATTTATGTAGCTTGTCTTGTAATCGCTCAATGCATCATAAATATCAGCCTTGATATTCTTTCCGTTTATATTGAAGGACAGTGTTTTTATTTCGGATTCAGTCCTGAAATAAAACTTCGGATAATCCTTATAGAAAAACTTCTTTAAATATTCGCCCTCTGTAAAATCAGCGTCTGCAACTTTAAATTCAGGCTCTGACGGTGCTTTATTGTCGATACTTATATCAACAGCTTCTGTTTCATCTTGTGTAACAGATAAATCTTCTTTCATGCAGTAATAAAAGGTACTGCTGTTTCCTGCCCTGTCAATAACAGTAATCTGAATTTTGCCATTATATTCGGAGCGATTTTTTAAATCAAATGTAACTTCCGTTTCATTGCCGTTGATATTCTTTATTTCCTTTTCATTGTCTCCATATTTAACATACATTGATTCTATGCCTGATTCTGCACCGCCTGATTTATAGGAGTCTGTATGAACTATTTTTATATCAAGACTTTTCCCATGTCTGATAAATATACTGTTATCAAGCCCGATACATATATTACCGACTGAAATATCCTCCACCTGCGGTGCATATGTATCAATCTTTACATTTACATTTTCAGAAGATGTATTGTTGTTGTAGTCTGTTGCGGAGACTGCTAAATCTTCATTCATACCCTTGATACCGTCTGATAAAGTAACAGTTGCTTCAAAGTCTCCGTAAGTGCCAAAAGATTTTATAACTGCTGTGTAGTCAATTCCGTCAACTGAAACAGGCTTTATGAATTTTTCAGAACTCCAGCCATTTTTTGGTTTGTTGAATGTAAGTCCGCCTATGCTTATCTTTGCAATTGAATTTACATCAGGATTTTTACTTACATCACCATATTTTTCAGCAGTATTTTGAGAAACGTTGTCAATAACATTGAATCGGAAACTATATGTACCAGCTCCGTTTTCATCTGTTTTATTTGACCAGCCTTTATTATTGTAATTAAAAATAATGTAATTTCTGTTAACAGTTACAACAGGTGCTTTTTTATCAACATAAAGATAAACGGGCTTTGTCAGTTTTGAAGACGAAACAGAAACAATCTCATTATCCTCATTATACTGAATATCAAACAAGCCTTGTATCTCAATTACTTCCTCATCGCCAACATCTTTCAAATCAAGAATATTATTTTCCACAGCAATAAACTCTGATTCACCGTTATGAACTGTAAGAAAATACTTGCCCTCAAATTCGTCACCAAATTTCAGCTCTGCATTGTTGTCTATCATTATAGAATTATTATTTCTTTTTCCGCCGTTTGCCGTTGCACTGTTAATAATGGTTTCCCCGTCAATTGTACTTTCAGTTTCCGCAAAAGTTCGATATACCGTACTTATTTTAATACCTTCAAAATAGTCAATATCCCTGTTATATTGGTCATTCTTCAAACTGTTCATTATGTCAGCAGAGGTAAAATCTTTTGATGAATTATAGTTGTAGTTTATTCTTGAAAGATAAAATAATGAACCGGCTTTTCTTTTAAGAAGTGGTATTTTTGCCTTGTTATTCTCAACAGAATAATTTTCAGATTCAATCATACTGCCTGTATCATCAATATAAATAACATTGCTTTCAACCATATCAGGTATGTTGTATATATTGATGTCTATAACTTTATCATCAGAATTATAGTCAATATCAGCATTTACAGCTTCAAGAAGTTCTTTTACAGAACATTGATAATACCAGCTTACCACTTTTCCATCATCTGTCAGCGGAACATCATTCAGAGAAATACCCTTTCCAAAACTGAAATCAATTCTGTCTGATTCAATATCAATCCAGTTTCCCTCAATGCTGTTGCGAATATATGATATTCTGCCGTCATGATAAAGTTTCATGATGATTTTATCATCAACAGAAAAATTAATTCTGAATTTTTTCTTTTTAATGGAAAAAAGTGGGTTTTTCTGTTCATTATCGCCATTCATAGTAACCGAAACAACAGATTTATCATTTACAGAAACAGGCGTTTGGACTGTAACTTTATTCTCAATATTAAGGCAGTCAAGATAATATCCCTCTTTTATCCTGAATGATTCAGAAGTCAGCTCTGTTCCGTCTTTTACATATTCTGCGCCGTCATCTGTCTGCTTTATATTCTCTATACCTGTTTCAAAAC
>CAMWKY010000068.1 GCA_947174965.1 uncultured Ruminococcus sp.
TATTAAGACGTTACGAAAAATACAACGATAATTACAGGTATCAACAAAACAGCAGAGACAATCAATAAAACAGTCTTTTTTGAAATGTTATGCCTGTTCTTTATTAAAAACACTGTTAAGTATACAAGCTGATATATAATACATATCGGAATTACAGGATAGTAACATAAAAACACTATCATAAGAATTGTACTACCCATGAAAGCATCAAAACCATATGATTTACTAAATAAAAGACCAAGACCAAATCCATTAAACATTGAATATATACCATAACCCAGACAAAAAACATAAGGAGCAAAAGATAGTATCAGTATTATTGTTGGAATTTTCTTTTTCATATAATCTCCCACCTTTACAAGTAAAATATTTCACGCAGTTTTGAAATCGGATTTTTTATAGTATGCTTTTTAATTATTAAGCTGATTAAACATACTAACTGATAAGCAAGGCATGGTGGAATTACAGGATAAAAGCATAAATATTTAGTTTCCTCAACCACTGCTTCACAAAAAGCATTAACGCCGTAAATTGTATGACCTATATCCCTGAACCCTGCAAAAGCTGAATATATGCCATAAATTAAAACAAATGTGTAAGGAAGAAATGAAATCAATAAAACTATTTTTTTAATAATCTTTAAAGTATTGTCCTCTATATTACATTTTCTTTTCAGAAAATATGCTGTCTGATAAATCAGGCAGACAGGAATTACAGGAATACTGCATAATATCCACAGTGCCAGAATAATGGCGCCGACAAACGCTTCAACTCCATAAACTGTACTAAAAAACGTAAAACCTGCAAAAGCTGAATACACACCATAAAGCAGAACAAAAGCATACAGTACAAAAGAGAGTATAAGTATTATTTTCGGAATTTTCTTTTTCATATAAATCACTCCTTAAGGAGAATCCCATTGCGATAAAAGTTTAAGCAGAAATACTGTAAGCAGAATAAAAATTGCTATTGCAAAAACAACAGATAGTATTGTTGCTGTTTTTTTCGGAGTATTCAGCTTTTTCAGTATTAAATTGATAATAATACTTACATGAAATGCGACAGATAACGGAATCACAGGGAATATAGCACCAAGCGTCAACAGCGTAACAAGAAAGTAAAGCGAAAACGAGCTGAAAAAACCGTATTGAGAAGCAACCCTGACAGCTAAAACAGCAGGAGCGATAAATAATGCACAATACGGCATTACAGATAAGACTAATGCTGTTTTGAATACTTTCTTTTTCATGCAAATCCCCCCTTTTATATATTTTACCATAATTTGTGTAAGATGTACAGATGATAAATGTCACAAAAAAAGTGACAAATGTCACAAAAAAGAACTCCCGAAAAGGAGTTCTCTTTTGTTTAAGGAGTATATATGTTAGAAGAGTATGTCTTTAAAGCAAAGCTGTGGTTCGTGTTTATCAAAATCCCAGCTATGATATGCATCGCCGTGACATCTGCAATTCTCCGAACAGTTACGGCATTTTTCGTTTTCGTCAGCAAGATTTTTTCTGAATATCTGGAATTTATTTTCCCATACGTCCTTGAATCTGTCAGTTAAAATATTTCCCTGAATAAATTCGGGACGGCGTTCAATATCAAGGCAAGCTGTAATATCGCCGTTTGCCATAATACTTGCAATATATGTTCCTGCCGTGCAGATATAGTACCAGTCACGCACTTCATGTTCATATTCCATGCCAAGATAATGACTACAGCCGTATGTAACAGGCTCGCCCGCAATTCTCTTGTTGCGGATATACTCAAACATATACTTATAGTCGTCATTAGTAAGAATAAGTTCGGGGTGCTGTTTTGCACGTCCGATAGGCTCTATATTGATAATTCGCCATGAATCAATATCCATATCATTGAAAATCTTGTAAAGTTCGTCAAGCTGTCCGATATTCTGATGTGTTACAACTGTTGTTATCTGAATATTCTTGAATCCGCCTACACGGATAAGACTTTCAACTCCGTTCAAACCACGTTTCCAGCCTCCTGGAGTACGTCTGAATGCATCGTGTGTTTCCTCCAGTCCGTCAATGCTTATGGATATGGTTTTCATGCCGACACGTCTTAAATCTTTTGCAACTGAATCATCAATAAGTGTGCCGTTGCTTGTCATTCCCCAGCTGAAACCAAGTTCATTTGCAACACTCATAATATCGAAAAATTCCTTGCGGAGAAGTGGCTCACCGCCTGTTATACAGAGCATTTTATCTGCTGTACCGAAATCGCCCTTTATTTCAGCAAGAAACTTTGCGTACTGGTTAACTGTCAGCTCATCAAGCATTACATCTCCGCAGTTGCTTCCGCAATGCAGACATCTTTCATTACAGCGCAAAGTCAGCTCAAGAAAAAGGTGTCGGAGCTGTGGTTTAATCATAAGACCTGCCCTGTATGCTTCAAGCGTTTTCATATTTTCTCTTTTTACATTTTCATCAAACATTGTCCATTCTCCTTAATCAAATGCAATAGGTGCGCCATAAACAGGTACTGTAGTTGTATTTATTGTTGTTATCGGCTTAGGTTCAGTTCCAGTAGTAAACCATGACGGCGGTCCATAAACAGGCGCAGGAATTGTATCTTGCGTTGTTGTTGTTACTGTATTGACGGTTGTGTTATCATAGTAACGTGTTGTTGTTGTTGTCGGCTGAGGTTCAGGAATGATATTATCATAGAAATTATCAATCTTGCCAAGAAGATAATTATTGAGCATTACAAGGTCTGCCATACCAACCTGTCCATCATAATTTACATCTGCCTTATATGTTTTATGACTTTCTATAGGTTGTGTCGCACCATTAGTTATCATTTTTTTGAGTTCGATAAAATCAAAAACATCTATTCTACCATCATCATTAATATCTCCGTCCGAAACTGGTGGCGGTCCATAAACACAAGCCATGTCTGTAGTAGTTTCAGTTATCGGGTTTGACATTGTTGTTGGTGATGTGTTTGTTGTTTTTGTCTGTGTTGTGGAATAGTCAGGCGGTGGTCCATAAACAGGAAATGTTCTTATTGTAGTTTCAGTTATTGGGTTTGTAGTTGTTGTCTGTGTCTTTGTTGTTGTGGAATAGTTCGGTGGCGGTCCATATACTCCCGCAAGCTCTATGGTGGTTTCAGTTATCGGGTCTGTAACTGTTGCAGGTGTTGTTGTCTCCTCAATAACAGGCGGTCCATAAGCGTCCTGCATCTGCTCCTCTGACGGCACATAATCGGCATTGCCTGTTACTGCTCCTGTCGAAGTAGCACTGATAGCCGATGCAAATAATGCTGCCATAAGAATGGTTTTCGGTGTCTTTTTCATAAAATATACGCTCCTTTCAGAATCGACATAATGTGGGTTGATTCCATTATATAATATAAATGTCAAAAAAACAGCAACTTTTTTCTAATCCTGAAAAAGTTTGTACGATTGCACAAAATAACACACTATAATTTGTAAGATATTACAAATATTTTTGCAGATATTGTCCCGTATATGATTCTTTACACTCTGCAATCTGTTCAGGAGTACCGACAGCAACTACTGTTCCGCCGTTGTCTCCGCCCTCAATTCCTAAGTCTATTATATAATCAGCCGACTTTATAACATCAAGATTATGTTCGATTACAAGAACTGTATTTCCCTGCTCCGTCAGTTTCTGCAAAACATCAATAAGCCTGTGAACGTCCGCAGTGTGCAAGCCTGTTGTCGGCTCGTCAAGAATATATATTGTCTGTCCTGTTGAATGTTTTGAAAGTTCGGTTGACAGCTTCACCCTCTGCGCCTCACCGCCTGAAAGAGTAGTTGCAGACTGTCCGATTTTTATATATCCCAGTCCGACTTCCTGCAATGTTCGGAGTTTTTTTGCAATTTTCGGGATATGCTCAAAAAATTCCACACCCTCATCAACCGTCATTTCAAGTACATCATAAATCGACTTGCCTTTGTAGTGAACTTCCAGTGTCTCACGGTTATAGCGTTTTCCCTTGCACACCTCACAAGGCACATAAACATCAGGCAGAAAGTGCATTTCTATCTTGATAATGCCGTCACCCTCGCAGGCTTCACATCTTCCACCTTTTACATTAAAACTGAAACGTCCGTTTGTGTAACCTCTTGCCTTTGCATCATTTGTCTTTGCAAACAAATCACGTATATCTGTAAAAACACCTGTATAAGTTGCAGGATTGGAACGTGGAGTTCTGCCGATTGGCGACTGGTCGATACATATAACCTTATCAAGATTTTCCAGTCCCTCAATTTTTCTGAAATCCCCTGCTATAGTCTTTGCACGGTTAAGCTTTGATGCAAGATGCTTGTATATTATTTCATTTACAAGCGAAGATTTTCCACTGCCTGATACACCTGTCACGCATACAAACTCACCAAGCGGAATTTTTACATCAATATTCTTTAAATTATGCTCCTTTGCACCCTTTACAACAAGAAATTTTCCGTTGCCTTTTCGTCTTTCTGTCGGAACAGGTATTTTTTTTCTGCCACTTAAATACTGTCCTGTTATTGACTCCTCACATTCAAGAAGTCCTGCAACATCGCCTGAATATACAACATTTCCACCGTTTACACCTGCTCCCACTCCAATATCAACAACATAATCAGCAGATAAAATTGTATCGTCATCATGTTCAACAACAATAAGGGTATTTCCTAAATCACGGAGATGCTTTAGTGTTGCAATAAGCTTATCGTTATCACGCTGATGCAAGCCGATACTTGGCTCATCAAGAATATACAGCACTCCCACAAGTGATGAACCAATTTGAGTTGCAAGCCTGATTCTCTGACTCTCACCGCCTGAAAGCGTACCTGACGAACGTGAAAGCGTGAGATATTCAAGTCCTACACTTTCTAAAAATCCCAGACGCTCTTTTATCTCCTTGATAATCCTCTCACCGATAAATTTTTCATGCTCCGACAACACAAGATTATCAAAAAACTCCAGTTCGTCTTTTACAGACATATCCGTTAATTCGCTGATATTTTTTCCACCGACTGTAACTGCTAAGTATTCAGGTCTTAATCTTTTTCCTTTACATTCAGGACATTTTGTTTCTGTCATACATTCCTCAATCGCCGATTTTGAATAATCGCTGTTTGATTCACGGTAACGTCTTTCAAGATTATTTATAACGCCCTCAAACGGAGTTTTATATTTTCCACCGCCAAGTGATTCAGGTCGCTTTAATTCAAGCTCCTCTGTACCAGTTCCATAAAGAAAAATATTAATCTGCTCCTTTGTCAGCTCCTTGACAGGTACATCAAGCGGTATCTTGTATTTTTTGGATATTGCCTTGTAATACATAATTGCAATTGAAGTTTCGTCAAGACTGTTCCAGCCGTTTGCAGTTATAGCTCCGTCAAGTATGGTCAAATCCTCATTTGGTATAATCGTACGTGGCAGAATCTGTCGGAACATTCCAAGTCCTGTACATTTCGGACAAGCTCCCATTGGATTATTGAAAGAAAACATCACGGGTTCAAGTTCGCCTATGCTGATATTATGTTCAGGACAAGCAAAATTCTGTGAAAAAATCATTTCGTCGCCGTCAATTACATCAACAACAGCAAGTCCTTCTGTAAGTCTGAATATTGTTTCAAGGCTGTCAGTTATGCGTGATTCTATACCCTCCTTTATGATGATTCTGTCAACAATAATCTCAATATTATGTTTTTTATTCTTTTCAAGTTTCATTTCCTCAAAAAGTTCGTACTCTATGCCGTCAATACGAACACGCATAAAACCAGCTTTTCTTGCTGATTCAAGTTCTTTTGTGTACTGTCCTTTTCTGTTTCGGACTATTGGTGCAAGCAACTGAACTTTTGTTCTTTCGGGCAATTCCATAATCTTATCAACCATCTGGTCGATAGTCTGCTGAGAAATTTCACGTCCACACACCGGACAATGCGGAACACCTATTCTTGCGTAAAGAAGTCGCAGATAATCATATATTTCCGTAACTGTTCCGACTGTTGAACGTGGATTCTTTGATGTAGTTTTCTGGTCGATTGAAATTGCAGGAGACAAGCCCTCTATACTCTCAACATCAGGTTTTTCCATTTGTCCGAGAAACATTCTTGCGTATGATGAAAGACTTTCAACATAACGTCTTTGTCCGTCTGCATAGATTGTGTCAAATGCAAGAGATGATTTGCCCGAGCCTGAAAGCCCTGTCATGACAATCAGCTTGTCTCTTGGCAGTTCAACATCTATATTTTTCAGATTATTTACCTTTGCACCCTTGATTATAATTTTATCTGTCATATCAGTTCACCCTTAATTATTAAGAATTGTTACTTCAACAATATCTTTTGAATTTTTGCTTGCCCTCTTGAACTCAACATATTGATTTTCACTTTCTGCATATTTTGCATGAAAATCATCTTTATACTGTTACCGCAGAAAACAATATTGCCCACTGTTTCAGCATAATCAAACTCACATTTTTGTGCGTGTTCTCCTATTACAGCAACAGTTCCATTGTCCTTTTCACCGCATGAAACACTTCCGACAACAAGAAGTCCCATAATAACCAAAGCAATTACTTTTTTTAACATAATCATTACCCTTTCAGTTTATTTATCTTGTCACGCAGATAAGCGGCGTGTTCAAATTCAAGCATCTTTGCAGCATTTTTCATCTCAACAGTAAGCCTGTCAATAAGCTGTCGCTTTTCTGATTCTGACATCTTCTTTTTCTTTGTCTTTTTCTCAATTTTTTCTTTCGTGGTGATTTCAAGTACATCACGCACTTCTTTTATAATTGTTTTCGGAGTTATGCCATGTTCTTTGTTAAATGCTATCTGCAAACTGCGGCGGCGTTCCGTTTCAGTTATTGCACGTTCCATAGAGCCTGTCACGGTATCGGCGTACATGATAACCTGACCGCCTGCATTTCGTGCGGCACGTCCTATAGTCTGTATAAGAGAAGTCTCACTGCGCAAAAATCCCTCTTTGTCCGCATCAAGTATCGCAATAAGACTTACTTCGGGTATGTCAAGTCCCTCACGGAGCAGGTTTATTCCGACAAGCACATCAAATACACCGTTTCGCAAATCCTTTATAATTTCCATACGCTCAATTGTATCAATATCATGATGCAGATAGCGTATTTTTATACCCATTTTTTCATAGTAGTCTGTTAAATCTTCAGCCATTTTCTTTGTGAGCGTTGTAATGAGTACACGCTCTTTTCTGTCAATTCTTTTGTTTATCTCTGAATACAAGTCCTCAATCTGTCCCGAAACAGGCTTGACAATAATTTCAGGGTCAACAAGACCTGTCGGGCGGATAACCTGCTCAACAATTATATCGGTCTTTTCACGCTCAATCTGTCCGGGGGTTGCACTTACATATATAGCCTGATGTATCTTTGAACTGAACTCATCAAAATTAAGCGGTCTATTATCGTATGCACTAGGCAGACGAAAACCATATTCAACAAGATTATCCTTTCTTGCCCTGTCTCCTGCGTACATTGCACGAACTTGTGGCAGTGTAACGTGACTTTCATCAACAATAAGCAGAAAATCATCAGGAAAATGGTCGAACAGCGTACACGGCACACTTCCTTTTGGTCTTCCTTCAAGAATCCTTGAATAATTCTCCACTCCACTACAATAGCCGACTTCCTGCAACATCTCCATATCATAATGCACACGCTGTTCAAGTCTCTGTGCCTCAACAAGTTTGTTGTTGTTACGAAAATAGTCAAGTCTTTCAGCAAGTTCATTGTCAATCTCTTTCAGTGCCGACTTGATTCTGTCACCACTTATAACATAATGTGATGCAGGAAAAATTACTGCATGACTTAATCTTGCCTTGACTTCCCTTGTCATTACGTTTATTTCTGATATTCTGTCTATCTCGTCGCCAAAAAATTCTACTCTTATCGCCGTTTCATTTGACATTGCAGGAATAATCTCAACAACGTCTCCTATAACACGGAATTTATTTCGCTCAAATGCAATATCATTTCTTTCATACTGAATCTTTACAAGTTCATTTATAAGCTGTTCCCTTGATTTTTCCATGCCCTGACGGACCGAAACAATATTTTTTCGGTATTCTTCAGGACTTCCCAAAGAATATATGCATGATACGCTTGCAACTATTATGACATCTTTTCTTTCTGCAAGTGCTGTAGTTGCTGAATGACGGAGCTTGTCTATCTCCTCATTTATTTTTGACGTTTTTTCGATATAGCTGTCAGTGCTTGCAATATATGCTTCGGGCTGATAGTAGTCATAATATGATACAAAGTATTCTACAGCATTTTCAGGGAAAAACTCCTTGAACTCCGAACATAATTGAGCCGCAAGTATTTTATTATGTGCAAGTACAAGTGTGGGCTTGTTTACTCTTGCGATAACGTTTGCCATTGTAAAAGTCTTGCCCGAACCTGTTACACCAAGCAGAATTTGTTCTTTTTTGCCCGAGTTCAGACCATTGACAAGCTTGTCTATTGCTTGTGGCTGGTCACCTGTGGGGACATATTGCGAATGAAGTTTAAAATGCTCCAATAAAAATTCACTCCTTTCAAGATGTGTAATTCTATTATATCACATCTGACAGAAAAAATAAACCCTTTAGAACATATTTTCTTTTTTTAATCAAATAAACATTCAAACTTTTGTTCATATGCTTATAAAGAAATTTTAGTCATGCTATTGACAAATCAAATTTATTGATGTATA
>CAMWKY010000069.1 GCA_947174965.1 uncultured Ruminococcus sp.
CGATTATAGAAATTAGATAAAAGGAATAGACATCCATAGATAAATCGCTTTCCTCCATGAAAATGTTTATAATACTGATTACCGTTTTGTTTACATCGAAGCAGTTTCTTATCATAATACGTTTTTCTCTCCTGCTTCTTTCTCAACCCTATCTCATCTGGTATATGATCAAATGGAAAAATATCAATATAAATTTGACATGGGTATTCTTTATTTTGATGCACTTCCTCCACAGCTTTAGTATCATTTAAAAGAATCTTTGAAAAACCCATCATAAAGTTAGGATTCATATTCCAGTTGAGTACTGAAAATTGCGGTGAAAGCTGCGTCTTACAGACTTCCAAAAACTGCTCATAATCCCGCCGTGGCATCACAATATCAAAGTCATCATCCCAGGGAATAAATCCACCATGCCGTACTGCACCAATCAGTGAACCGCCAATCAATGTGTATCGTAAATCGTTTTCTTCACAGATTCGCTTCACTTCTTTGGCAATGTACAAAACAACACGGCGCAACTGATTCATATCATAATCCAAATCTTAAACCTCCTTAGCATCCAGACAAATCGGTTTGCTGTGCTCCATCAATACTGCATCTATTGCATTCTGTATGGTAGCGAGTGATGCTATAAATAAACTGCCGCAATGACTAACAATTGTCATTAACTCACTCTTTCAGGCGTTTTATATAATTATTGGGTAAACACATTAACACATTGCATTCAACAATGAGGTTTACATTTACTCATTACGTATGTTTCTGATGATAACGTATCTTTGCAAGCATACGTAAGATATAATACTGCTTATGACGTATACACCATAGAATCAAACGTCGTTTTCTGTCCAAAGATGATAGGTCATGAGCCAGGCACTCCTGAATTAATGGATGCTCTAAATACTTCTGATAGCTCCTTATCTGCTCCTTATAGCTTTGCGGATTAACTGGACTAAAATAGCCAGTAATTGCAGATGAAACAACAATATAAGCGATGCGATCATAGAACTTCCCCTGCAGTCTTTCTCTATTCTCTGATATACTGATTTGTTTTTTGATTTCTTCAAAGCATCGCAGCACATAATAATGATTCTTTTCATTATGCTTTGCCGAGATGGAATTAGGGTTATAAACATAATGATAACCCACTTCCGATGTAAAGAGAGCTTTATCCACATGTTCAAACAGACGGATATTAAACTCAATTCCTTCTGAACCTTGACGTAATTCTGCATTGTGGGTAATATTGTATTTCTTTAAAAAATCACGGCGAATCAGTTTAGCCCATGCAGTTGCAATGTTGCCGCTAAAATCCAAAATATCCGCCTGAAGAAGCTTACACGCTTCATGCTCAACTATCGTGCCATCCTCATAATGGTATCGAAATGGAATTATCTTTACGCCCAATTCCTGAACGGTTCCAAAAATAACAATATCCACATTGGAACTGCTTCCCTTCTCATAACAGGATTTGCATATTTCAGCGCTAAAGTAATCATCGCTGTCCAGAAAAGTAATCCATTCACCTTTTGAAGCCTCATATCCAGTATTCCTTGCTGCAGCCAAACCTTCATTTTCTTTATGAATCACAGTAATCCTATCGTCCTGTAAACCCATTTCATCACATATTTTAGAGGACGACTGATCATTTGAGCCGTCATCCACCAGTATTATCTCTATCTCATGAAGTGTCTGAGAGATTGCAGATTGAATACATTTTCGCAATGTGTCTTCTGGAATATTATATACCGGAATGATAATGCTTACCTTTGGTGTCTCCACTTGTTATCAACTCATTTCTTGAAAATAGTAATTGCTGCACGCTTGACGAATCGGTACAAATTGATTTTGGACAAGTTTTCACGCAAAAAGCGTTCAGTTTTCACTTTTATTGATACTGGAAAGAATTGTTTTAATGCCTCACCGGAATTGTTTTTTGCCAACATCGCAAAAAACTCTCTGCGATGCTCTCCGGGCGATGCACATTGTGTCATTGCAGGTTCAGAATTGATAGCAAATTCCAAATTTGCCTTTTTCACCTTCAAGTAGTCGGAAGCTATCTGATTAAGTATCTCTTTTCCTTTTTGAGTATGAACCATTACATGAGAACTTCCAAGATTGTCATCCATTTTTTTATCATACTGATAAATATTATAGCAATCCCAAATGGTAAAATCACTTACTCGCTTTGTTTTCTTGAATTTGCACTTGTAGCAGGAAGGTCGGGTTGAAGTATTAGACACAAAACTCCTCAGCATTTCATTGCTTTCCGGACCTGATGAATAACAGACATTTCCACTCATATCATAGAAAGTCATTCGTGTATATTCATAACCATAAGGATTCTTATCTCGGAATTTTACCTTGCCAACTTGCTGAAGAATAATCTTCTTCTCTTTTTCCAAGAGACGTAAATACTGCTTCCATACCAAAGGTGAAGAGATAGAATAGCACACCAAATCAACAAGAATCAAATTATCATAGCTTCGCTGTAAAAAAGCATTTAAGCCCTCAATTTGGCATGGTGTTCCGCTATAGCATACTAAACGTCCTTCGTTCAGTAATTTTTTCACCATACTGAATGCATTGCCGGGATTACTCTGAACATACTTACTTCCCCGTAGCATTTTTAGATCATCATAGGTTTCCACTGCACTGTGAACTACACAAAAATTATTATCAAAAGCCGCACCAAAGACAACACCGCCCTTGTCAAGCACATATTTAGCAATCGCTGAAAAAGCACCTCCAGACGTACTGTCCTTTCGAATTTCTGTCTCACGGTTCTGACAGATATAAACTTCCCTGGTTAATTCTGTCTGCACAGCGGGATGTTTTACCGGACAAACCTTTTCGCAAAGATGACAATCAACACATGTCTGTCTGTCCACACAGGGATAGTAAAACCCCTCTTTATCTTGTTTCATTTGAATTGCACGCTTCGGACAAATCTGTTCACAGGCAGAGCAACCACAACAATCCGTTTTATTATTTATTTCAATCATATGTTTATCCTTTGTTCGTCAATGAATGTTCCAGATATTGTACAGATTCTTCACGGAAATCATTTAAAATTGAAAAAACCTTGTTATAGTCAATCTCCTTCAGCATCAAGTCTGAAACCTTGTCCTGCTGCTTCACCAGACGGTCCTCCAACTGAAATCTTTTCAGCAAAGAATATATGCGTGT
Organism: uncultured Ruminococcus sp.; assembly: GCA_947174965.1. Classification (GTDB taxonomy): domain Bacteria; phylum Bacillota; class Clostridia; order Oscillospirales; family Ruminococcaceae; genus Ruminococcus. The sequence goes on from CAMWKY010000069.1 coordinate 3,190, forward strand.
ATTTGTGGAAAGCGTCGCCGTCTCACTGAACCGTTTGAAAGTGAAAAATGTCCGCTTGTGGATAATTGAGAATACTGTTCCATGGAACGAATCCGTGCAGACATATTCTGCATTCTTCACTAAATTAATGAAATCTGTCGGCGAAACATCAAAGGGTGTTGCATCAGCATACTCCTCATCCGACTTGATATACTGATCTAGGTGCAACAATGCCACGATTTTACAGCCAGTACGCTTCTTGAGCCTGCGGACAAATGTACGCTGCCACGGATTATCACCCATAAAATAGCAGAAAATATATTTCTCTTTAATTAAACGCTTTTCTTGCACATCCGAAGCCCATTCCTCAGCAGTCAAAAGCATTGTTGGATCGCAAACCAGCGGAACGTCCCTCCCAGTAAACTTCCGGATGAGCTTTTTACCGCTGTCCTCACGGGCAGAGAGGTGATTAATACGGCTGAGGTAACGTTTTGCTTCCTTATGCTGACGCCTTGGAATCTCTGAAACACCAAAGCTGGTCGCATAGGCGATTTTGTTCACATTCTCCGGAACGAAGGAAAGCGTATAATAGTCTCCTGCTATATTGGAAGGCAGCCAAAGCTGGTCACTACCAACCAGAACTGCACTATACGCGTGACAGCTCTCTGTTAATTTTTCCCAGCTTTCATAGACCACTGATTCTTTAAAATGCGATCTGCAAAAACGCTCAAAGGCAGCATCCCGCTTGTCAAGCTGATCTCCAAAAGAACGATCAAGCTTTCTGCGAAACTTCTTCTTAACAACCTCACCCTTTTCCTTAACAATAGAACTGTCCAAGATATTCCTTGCAAAATAACCCATTTTTCTTTTATTGATGCTTTTTTTTAGATGGTCAATATTAATCGCCTCGGGCTGATACCCCAGTTCCTTTAGCTTGCGGTAGGTAGCATATGCCTGCAACATTCCACCGTAATCATGATAATCATAGTTAATTGCCAGACCTACTCTCTTATTTGCTTCGCCCATTCTTTCTTTTCCCCTTCACTTCGTTAAGCGCATCCATATAATACTTCTGTAATCGCAGAACTTCAGAAACAGAATCAAAGCCAGCCTTTGTAACATCTTCTGCCCGACTTTTTCTGATAGGCATATTTTCCTTCATCGCCTTAATCAGCTCCTCAGCCCATTTTACAGGTGAATCGCTCAATTTAAGAAAATGACTTAACTCACATGCGCTTGCCTCCGGAGTCACCTCTGTAGAGAAGAACATCGGAAGTCCGCAGCTCTGCGCTTCCAGCCCTACAACCGGCAGCCCTTCATAAAGACTCGGCAGCAGGAATGCATCCATAGCATTATAGAACTGTTGGATGTCCTCACGTCGACCCAGATACTTGATCTGATTTGAAATGCCCAGAGTTTTAATTTTCTTATGCATTGCTTCCTTTAGGTCACCGTCACCAATCAGCAAGAGAACTGCATCTTTTTCACGATTGAACACCTCTGCAACAATATCCAGCAGGAACAGCGGATTCTTCTGAGGGACAAATCGACCGATATGACCGATCACCATTTTTCCGTCAAGATCATACTCTTTTCTGGTACGTTCACGAACCTCGGGGTGATAGCTGTTGAATTCCGTATTGACGACCGTTTTAAATACCGCTACTTTTCCAGCGTCGAATAGTTTATCTCCAAACTGCCAACGACCACAATCCTCACCACAAGCCATATAATGTGTGGCAAACCATTTGGACATTGGCTTCAGCATTTTTTTCAATACGGTCTTAAACTCACCCTCATGCGCCATCGATAAGCTTTCAGAGATTCTAACCGGAACACCAGTCGTTCTAGCGACAAACATCGGAAATACATTCATCGTGCTGTTATATGCATGCATCACAGGATATTGATTTTCAATACAAAGCTTCCGAATGTCAAGCATATTGCGAATAATACGCTGATATGGTGCAACTCGGTACACTCTGCCGCCGAGTGAACAGATTTCCTCATCCGGAATCGCCTGAGAATCGGAATCACAGATAAAATCAAATTGCACCTTACTCCGGTCAATATGGCGATAATACTCCATGACAAGATTCTTCTTACCACCAGAGTCCATTTTTCCCATGATGACTGCAACACGAATCATTTTGTTTTCCTTTCTGCTTAGATAGAAGCGTAGAATTCTTTTACTTTAGCGACAACCTTATCAAGATCAGCAGCATCCATGTTGTAGTATAGTGGCAAACGCACAAGTCGGTCGCTTTCTGATGTTGTATGCTCATCCACACCGCTGAAGCGACCAAACTTCTGTCCTGCTGGCGCACTGTGCAGAGGAACATAGTGGAAGGTACACAAAATGTCATTTTTCTTCATAAAGCTGATAAAATCTGAGCGTTCTTTCAAAGAACCGCACTTTATGTAGAACATATGCGCATTATGTTCACAATCAGACGGAATAACAGGCAACTGGATCTTGCCTGCATCCTGAAGCGGCATGAACTCCTGATAATAGCGATTCCATACAGAGAGACGATTTGCATTGATGTCGTCGGCGTGTTCCAGTTGCGCCCAGAGGTATGCAGCATTTAAATCACTTGGGAGGTAGCTGTCACCAAAATCCACCCATGTGTACTTATCGACCTGTCCTCGGAAGAATTTCGCACGGTTTGTTCCCTTCTCACGCAGGATCTCTGCCTTTTCATTGTAGGCAGAGTCATTGATTACAACAGCGCCGCCCTCACCCATGGAGTAATTCTTGGTCTCATGGAAAGAATAGCATCCAAAATCACCAATGGTACCCAATGCCTTGCCCTTATATGTACTCATCACGCCCTGAGCAGCATCCTCTACCACCAGTAGATTGTGCTTGCGTGCAATCTCCATAATAGTATCCATCTCACATGCTACACCGGCATAGTGGACAGCAATAATGACACGTGTCTTGTCGGTGATTACAGCCTCGATTTTCTGTTCATCAATATTCATAGTATCCGGACGAATGTCCACAAATACCAGACTAGCCCCACAAAGCACTGGGGCATTAGCAGTACTGGAAAAAGTATAACTTGGCAAAATGACCTCATCCCCTGGCTTCAAGTCGCAGAGCATAAGAGCCATGTCCAGCGCCGTTGAGCCACTAGTGGTCAGCATGACCTTCTGTGCCTGAAAGCGTTCTTCAAACCACTGGTTGCATTTTTTTGTGAAAGGACCGTCACCACAAATTTTGTGATTGTCGATAGCCTCTTTCATATACTCTGTTTCTTGACCAACAAATGGGGGGACATTAAATTGAATCATTGCATACGCCTCCGGTTTTATTTCTTAATTCTATTTCCGTACATTTTCTCGTAGTAGTTCTGGTATTCGCCTGAAATGATAGTCTCCCACCACTCTTTGTTGTCGAGATACCACTTGATGGTCTTTTTGATACCGTCCTTGAACTTCGTTTCGGGAAGCCAACCAAGCTCGTTGTGGATCTTGGTAGGATCGATAGCATAACGCATATCGTGACCCTTTCTGTCCTCAACGTGAGTGATAAGGCTCTCAGGCTTGCCTAGCTCCTTGCAGATGAGCTTAACGATATCGATGTTCTTCATCTCGTTGTGACCACCAACATTGTAAACCTCGCCAACCTTGCCCTTGTGGATGATGAGGTCGATCGCGCAGCAGTGATCCTCGACATACAGCCAGTCACGGACATTCAGACCCTCGCCGTAAACCGGGAGCGGCTTGTCTGAGAGCGCATTCGCGATCATCAGCGGAATGAGCTTCTCCGGGAAGTGATACGGACCATAGTTGTTGGAGCAACGAGAAATGGTCACAGGCAGACCGTAGGTGCGGTTATATGCCATCACGAGCAGATCAGCGCCTGCTTTGGAGGAGCTGTACGGAGATGACGTGTGGATCGGGGTGGTCTCCGTGAAGAAAAGGTCAGGTCTGTCGAGCGACAGATCGCCATAAACCTCATCGGTGGAAACCTGATGATAGCGCTGAATACCGTACTTGCGGCAAGCGTCCATCAGCACCTGTGTGCCGAGAATATTGGTCTGGAGGAAGATCTCCGGATTCTCAATAGAACGGTCAACGTGGGACTCCGCTGCGAAGTTTACAACGATGTCCGGCTTTTCTTCTTCAAACAGCTTGTAAACGCCTTCGCGGTCACAGATGTCAAGCTTCACGAAGCGGAAGTTCGGGTTGTCCATGACAGGCGCAAGCGTCGAGAGATTGCCTGCATAGGTTAGCTTGTCCAGACAGATGATTCTGTAGTCCGGATATGTATTCAGCATATGGAATACGAAGTTTGAGCCGATGAAACCGGCGCCGCCAGTTACTATTACAGTCAATGTATTTACCTCACAGTCGTATATATTTTTCCATTGGCAACAGTTCTAAGGTGTTCTCCATATGGCGACTTGCCATATTTTTCAGCCGCAGTCAATATCATATTTTTATCAATCCATCCATAACGATATGCAATTTCTTCTAATACCGAGATTTTGATTCCTTGATGTAATTCGATCATTTTCACAAAATCAGATGCATCTAAGAGACTATCCATTGTTCCTGTATCTAACCAAGCAAAGCCTCGCCCTAACAATTCAACCTGCAATTTGCCTTCTTTCAAAAACAATTCATTCAGTGTTGTAATTTCTAATTCTCCGCGTTCTGATGGTTCAACCAAAGTAGCTTTTTTTGCTACCCCCGAGGGGTAAAAGTACAAACCAGTTATCGCATAATTTGATTTGGGATTTTCCGGTTTTTCCTCTACTGAAATCACTTTTCCTGTTTCATCAAACTCTACAATACCAAATCTTTTGGGATCTGAAACGTAATATCCAAAAACAGTTGCTATTCGCTTGCTTTCAGCGTTTTTGACTGCATGAGCCAATAAATCGGAAAAACCATTCCCATAAAAAATATTGTCACCGAGTACCATGGCGCATGCGTCGTCACCAATGAACTCCTCACCGAGGATAAACGCTTGTGCAAGCCCATCGGGACTCGGCTGAACTTTATAGCTTAAATTAATACCGTATTGAGAACCATCACCAAGCAGTTTCTCAAAATTAGGAAGATCAATAGGCGTCGAAATGATAAGGATATCCTTGATTCCAGCAAGCATAAGCGTGGACAGAGGATAATAAATCATCGGCTTATCATACACAGGCAGCAGCTGCTTCGATGTAACCATTGTCAACGGATAAAGCCTTGTGCCGGAACCTCCGGCTAGGATAATTCCCTTCATTTATGATCCTCCTTGATTTTTCAATCTATACTTGTGCGAATCATTGCCAAGAATAGTTTTTCCTTATATAAAGCAACAGACGAGCAAAATAACCCGTTCCTTGCTAAAAAATTACCTAAACAATATATGGTAGAACTATGTCTGCTATTCAAATCCATTTTTTGCCTAACTTTCCACACATTTAGCTGAAAAGTCAACATTTTATATGCTAAACCCTCACCAAACCGCTATAACTCTCCCAGCAGTCCAGCCATTAGTTTAGAG
>CAMWKY010000070.1 GCA_947174965.1 uncultured Ruminococcus sp.
AATCTTTAATTATTAACACTCGTTTTGTTGTCTCCTTTCTTTTGTTCTACACATTTCTTTATTTTTTTCATTTTTGAAGTCCGATTGATTTCGGACTTCTTTTTTATTGTTAAAAAAACTGCGGCTCACTTTTTAGTGAAACCGCATAATGTTATATTTTATCAACCGAAGTTTTTAATCTGTCCAAGCAGATACTGTTGAAGTAATACCAAATCAGAAATACTTAACATATCATCTCCATTTATGTCAGCTGTTTTCATTTTTGCATATGACCAGCCACTGAAATCAGTTACAAAGCCGTTTTTCATAGCAATCACATCAAAAACATCAATCTTTTTAGAATTGTCAATATCGCCGACTACATTCTGTTCATTTTCCTTAACATCTAAAGAAAAGAAATTGACTGAATATTCAATAGTGCTGTCCTCTGTTGTTATTTTTACATCAAATTTATCGCCGTCATTATATGAAATATCTGACGGACGGAATATAATACAACCCGGCTCTGCATAATAACCATTATCAACATAAAAATCGCCGTCTGCTGATGATGTGCTGAAATTCCATTCCTGCTTGTCGGAACTTCTTACAAGCTTCACCTCAACATAATCTTCAAAGAGAGTTTTATTAAGCGAAATGCTCCATGCTGTTGACGAACTGAAATACTCTGTTGGCATATTCTGTGCAGGCCAGCAGACGTTTGATTCTGTTTTTTGTCTGCTTCTGTCGATTGAATACATACCAGAAGTATTGCCGACAGTTCCGAATCCAGTTTTTGCCATAGAAGGATTAATACACCATCTTCTGTGACCGACTCTTGAAATATTACTGTTGTCGCTATCATACATATAACCATTTATTACACATTGAGCAAGATTATATCTTGTTGTACCCCTGCTGAGATTTGAACTTGATGCCCCTGTTTTTCCAAGCTGATAAATATCATCAGGAACACCTGCTGGCTGTTCGGGATAATGTGAAAGCGAACCGTTTACATGGTTTACAAAAGCTGCTGCCTGTGCAAGTCTGCTGTATTCCTCATCAAGTGTAACTTCGGGAAGTCCTGCAATATATCTCATGCAGTTGAGTGCATTAAGTGCATTTTCTTCTGTTGCACTGTCAAGCTTACCTATTTCATAGGGTGCTGTTGTTGACGGCTGAACTGTATAGACCGGTTGTGCTTTCATATCAAAGGGGTGCGCCTCAATATACTGCTTTATCTCGTCCTGCGTATGTTGTGCAACGTTTATACCCTCTGAAGCATAGCTTACAAATGATTGATTTTCTATGTATGGCACATAAAATGATGCTGTAAAAGCTACAGACATTGCCACAGCCAGAACAGATGATACTATTTTTTTGAACTTCATAACTTACATCTCCTTAAAAATCAAAATTATATATTAAGTTTAACATATTTATAGGATTTTTGCAATACATTTTAAAAAATCATTTTTATAAATTTTCAGAGCCAGTTTTCCATACTTAAAGGGTTATCATTTGTTGAGATATATGAATAATATTCAAGAATTTTAGTCGCATCATTTGCATCTATAAGACCGTCTTTGTTTACGTCTGCACATTTTTTCTGCTCATCATTCAGAATACTTGTTCTGCCTGTTGAATAATTTGCGTATTCGTCCAGAACAATTGAAGCATCAACAGAATCTATATAATAATCACCATTCACATTTCCTATAGAAGTTTTTACAGCTTCATTTTTTACACTGCTTAATGAAAAGAAATTAACTGAATATTCAATTGTGCTGTCTTCCGTTGTTATTTTCACATCAAATTTATCGCCGTCATTATATGAAATATCTGATGGACGGAATATAATACAACCTGGCTCTGCATAACGACCATTATCAACATAAAAATCGCCGTCTGCTGATAATGTGCTGAAATTCCACTCTTTCATGTCAGAAGTTCTTACAAGACTCACTTCAACATAATCTTGAAAGAGATTTTTATTAAGCACTATGCTCCATGCAGGTAAATTCTGGTAGGTTTGCATGGTGGAAAAGTATTCAATAGGCATATTCTGTGCAGGCCAGCAGACGTTTGATTCTGTTTTTTGTCTGTTACTGTCAAGTGCATACATAGCGGACATATTGCCTAAAACTCCGAATCCTGTTGCAGCCATAGTCGGATTCAGACACCATCTTCTGTGACCGACTTTTGAAATATTCTTGCTGTCACTGTCGTTCATATAAACAAGAACAGCCGTTGCAAGTTTCTGTAAATCACCACTACAGAGATTTGACTCTGATGCGCCTGTTCTTCCAAGCTGGTAAATATCATCGGGAACACCTGCTGGTTGCTGGGGATAATGTGAAGATGAACCATTTATACTGTTTACAAAAGCTGCCGCCTGTGCAAGTCTGCCATATTCCTCATTTAGTGTAACTTCTGGAAGTCCGGCAATATATCTCATGCAGTTGAGTGCATTAAGTGCATTTTCTTTAGTTGCATTATCAATCTCACCTATTTCATAAGGTGCTGTTGTTGACGGCTGAACTGTATAGACTGGTTGCGACTGCATATCAAAAGGGTGTTCCTCAATATATTGCTTTATCTCATACGGTGTATGTTCTGCAACGTTTACACCCTCTGAAGCATAGCTTACAAATGATTGATTTTCTATGTATGGCACATAAAATAATGCTGTAAAAGCTACAGACATTGCCACAGGCAGAACAAATGATACTATTTTTTTGAACTTCATAACCGCATCTCCTTAAAAATCAAAATTATATATTAAGTTTAACATATTTATAAGATTTTTGCAATATATTTTTAAAAAAGTCGTATTTTTCTCATTATTATAAGAAAAATACGACTAAAGCCATTAAAAAGAAGTAAAAATATAGTAAATCAATCCATAAACAGATGCGGCGGCACAACCATATAATATTACAGGTCCTGCAATTGTGAAAATCTTTGTTCCTATTCCCAACACAAACCCCTCTGATTGTGCTTCTATTGCTGATGAACTTATAGAGTTTGAAAAGCCTGTTATCGGAACAAGTGTTCCTGCTCCTGCGTGCTTTGCAAGTTTCTGATACCAGCCTAAACCCGTAAGAAATGCACTGGTACTGACAAGAATTACAGAAGTCCACAAAGATGCTTTGTCCGTATCAAAGCCATATGCCAGAAATACAGAACGGATAATCTGTCCTACTGCACATATTCCCCCGCCTATCATAAATGCTGTAAAAGTATTTACAAGTACATTTGATTTCGGTTCTGCTTTTTCGCTCATTTTTTTGTATGCCTGCGGTGTTATATTCATTCGTACTCCTCCTTTTATTGTATTATTTCAGGAATCTATAAAAATATACACAATTTTCCGAATAAAATTATTGCCAATTTTTCAAGAATATGTTACAATAAATGATATGGGAGGCTGATACTTTATGGATAAAATTAATAATAAATTTCGTGGCTGTCTTGTCGGCGGTGCTGTGGGAGATGTTTTGGGCTATGCTGTTGAATTTATGTACGAACCCGAAATTTTCAGAAAATACGGTAAAAACGGCATAACAGAATATGAACTTAAAAACGGAAAAGCAGTTTTTTCTGATGATACACAAATGACACTCTTTACTGCAAACGGCTTGATTTACGGAATGACACAACAGGCTATAGGCAGATGTGACGGAGATATTTCTGACTATATTGCAAGAGCATATCAGGACTGGTATGCCACACAAACAATCTCAACAAATATCGACAAATATATATCATGGATTACAGATATACCCGAACTTCATATAAGAAGAAGTCCAGGACATACCTGTCTTTCTGCAATTGCTTCGGGAAAAAAAGGTACTCTCGACAAGCCGATAAATGACAGCAAGGGCTGTGGCGGTATCATGCGTGTTGCTCCGATAGGTCTTTATTACAAGGATTCGCCTAATGAATGTGCAATATGTGCGGCTGAAGTTTCTGCAATAACTCACGGACATGAACTCGGTTATATACCCTCTGCACTTCTTTCATATCTTATATATCAGCTTACCTACTGCAATACCACTATTCATAAAGCAGCTTTTGAACTTCCCATTCTGTGCGACAAAATCTTTGGCAGTGCAGAACACGCACAAATGCTGAATAATCTTATCTCAAAAGCCGTACACCTTGCCGAAACGGACAAAGACACATTAACCGCAATTCATGAACTCGGTGAAGGCTGGGTTGCAGAGGAAACACTCGCAATAGCTTTATATTGTGCATTAAAGTATTCTGATGACTTTGAAAAAGCTGTTGTTACTTCTGTAAATCATGACGGCGACAGCGATTCAACAGGTGCTGTAACGGGAAATATTCTTGGTGCATATCTCGGATTAGATGCTATCCCCGATAAATTCAAAAAAGACCTTGAAATTTATGACAGGATTATTGAACTTGCTGACGACCTCTACACATCAAGTCAAAACATAGGAAAAAAACCTGACTATGATGAAAAATGGATTAATAAATATGTAAACATATGAAAAATGCCCCCACTGCTTTTGAGCCGTGAGGGTTTTTATTTGTTATTTATGTTCAATCGGCAGAGAATTTTTATTCTCATCATAGAAAACTATATTATCTATGTAAAAATTACCTTCGTTCTCTGCTCCCCAGCGCATAATCATAAGGGTAGCCTCCTCCATATCACCTGTCCAGCACTGACCGCTTACAGCAAGCAGAAATTTCAGTTCAAGATGAATATTGCCTGACATGGAAAAATTGTACTCTCCGCTTTCCCAGTCGCCGAACTTATACCACTTATCACCTGCAACATTTGCACCTGCTCCACCGCCAATCCAGCCAGGAGCTTTTACGCTTCTGCCGTTTGCCGTTACAAGTTTCTTTGCTGTTGCATCTGCATATACGTCCATTTCAACAGAACGTACTTTCGCCAGATTTTCAGGATTCAGAAGTTTTACAGCATCAATTTTTATTTTCTGAACTGTACCATTTTCAAAATTAGCACCGCTGTCACTGAATTTAAGCATCTTGTTTCCTTTGATTTCAGCTATAATAAGTTCTCCATCTGCGGAATCTTTTTCAGATTTATCAATCTCCGCAAACGAAAAATCACCATCATCAAAAGTAACTGCATTAGGGTCATCACATTCAGCAGGAACAGGAAAATTATTGTCTGAAATCGTGTAATATCTTGCTGTAATGAAAATCATGATACACGATACGGCTGTCATCATAATAAAAGCTATAAGGTTACTGTGGAATCTTTTTTTATTCATTCTCTCTGCTCCCCGGCATTTGCAATAATGTTTACAACATCTTTCATCATGTCAAAAGGTTTTATTTTCGGATTTATTTTTACAGAAACATAAGCTTTTCCAAAGCCATTGAAAGTAATCTGCCCTTTGTATGCACCTGAAAGTGCCTCAATCTGCTTCATATTAAGATAATCGGTATAAAAATACATTTGAGCATTTTTCTGCGAAATTTCAGTTATACCAAGATGTGATGCCTTGTTTCGCAGGAGTGAAACCTCTATAAGTCCAAGTACGGATTTAGGCGGTTCGCCGTATCTGTCTATCAGTTCATCAATAAGGTCGAATTTATCTTCATCTTTCGTAACAAACATTATTTTTCTGTAAATGTCTATTCGTTGATTCATGCTTGATATATATTTTTCGGGAATATGTGCATCAATCTGTATATCAATAAGACACTCTGAAATTTTCTGCGGTTTTTCACCCTTTTCTTCTGCAATCGCTTCCGAGAGAAGTTTCAGATACATATCATATCCGACCGTTTCCATATGTCCGTGCTGACTTCCGCCAAGAATACTGCCTGCTCCACGGATTTCAAGGTCACGGAGAGCAATTCTGAATCCACTGCCGAACTGCGTAAATTCACGCATGGCATTAAGTCTTTTTGTGGCAATTTCAGTAAGGACTTTATCTTTCTGATATGTGAAAAATGCGTATCCACGACGATTTGAACGTCCTACACGCCCACGAAGCTGATAAAGCTGAGAAAGACCGAATTTGTCGGAATCTTCAATAATAAGCGTGTTTACGTTCGGAACGTCAACACCTGTTTCAATGATAGTAGTGCATACAAGAATATCAATTTCATGTTCAACAAGTGCTTCCCACACTTCCGACATTTCCTCCTGCGCCATTTGTCCGTGAGCATATGCAATTCTTGCATCGGGCAACATTTCCTGTAGTTTTCCTGCACAGCTTGTTATTGACTCAACTCTGTTGTGAATATAGTACACCTGTCCGCCACGTCTCAACTCTCTCACAATAGCTTGTATTATAGTCGCCTGATTGTATTCAATGACATAAGTCTGAACAGGGTATCTGTCCTGCGGAGGTTCTTCCAATACCGACATATCACGTATACCACTCATAGCCATATTGAGCGTGCGTGGAATCGGTGTAGCCGACAGCATAAGAATATCAACGCCATTGAAAGTCTTTTTGAACTTTTCTTTATGTGCAACACCGAAACGCTGTTCTTCATCAATTATTGCAAGACCTAAATCCTTGAAAACAACACTTTTCTGTATAATTTTATGTGTACCGATAACAATGTCAATTCTGCCCTGTTTGATTTTCTTGATTATTTCCGTCTGCTGTTTAGGCGTGCGGTATCTGCTTAATAATTCGACATTGACAGGAAACTGCTCAAAACGTCGCAAAGCTGTCTGATAATGCTGATATGCAAGTACAGTTGTTGGTGCTAATATTGCACACTGTTTTCCGCCAAGCACACATTTCATAGCTGCACGCAAAGCAACTTCGGTTTTACCGAATCCCACATCACCGCACAAAAGACGCTCCATAGGTCTTGCTTTTTCCATATCTGCTTTTATTTCAGAAATCGCATTCAGCTGGTCGTCTGTTTCTATATATGGAAAACGCTCCTCAAAATCAATCTGCATTTCATCATCAGGATAAAACGCAAATCCCTGACTCTGTTCACGCTTAGCATAAAGTTCAATAAGTTCCTTAGCCATATCCCTGACAGCTTTTTTTACTGATGTCTTTTTCTTCTGCCATTCACCCGAACTTAATTTTGTGAGTTTTACACCTGCATCATCTCTTGCACCGATATATTTTGAAACCATATCAAGCTGAGTTACGGGGATATAAAGTTTGTCTGTTCCTGCATACTGCAATGTAATGTAATCTTTTGTAACATCATCAAATTCAAGCTTGCGGATTCCTATAAACCTGCCTATACCATGAGTGCTGTGTACTACCAAATCACCCTCTGCAATATCAGCAAGACTGCGTATTTCCTCAGCTTTATTTCTTTTAACGTTCTTTTTTCTGCGAATCGTTTCAACAGCTTTTCCCTGCGTGATAAGTACAACCTTATTTTCGGGATATTCAAATCCACTGCTGAAACTTCCTGAAATAAGGCATACACGTTTCGGAGCAGGCTGTATGCCGTTTCTTGCAAGGTCACAAGGAATATCATGTGCAAGCAAATCCTGTTGAATAAGGTGCAGAGTCTTTTCACTTCCGGCACAGAGAATTATACTATAACTGCGTGACTTCCAGTCCTGTATATCCTCAATGAGCTGTTTCATCTCACCACTCCATGAGGCAGTCTGCATTGCCTCAAAACTTATGATTCTTTTGTAGTTTATACGTTCTCCGCCCTGTAAGAAATTGCTTATATAGAAACATATTTTCTTTTCAGCAATAAACTGAATTTCAGGCAGTTCAATAAAAAATCCGTCAAGACCTTTACAAAGCTGACCATTTTCAATAAGAATTTTTACATCTTCATTGAAACGTGATGTAAGCCCATTTGCAGTATCCATTATTACGGAATAATCGCTGAAAATGACAACGCCGTCAATATAGTCAAAAACTGTAGAAGTTTCGGGATATGCAAGGGAATAGTATTTTATTGCGTGATTGAAAATTTCACCAGCCCTGAATCTCTTTACATCTGCACCCAAATTCTGCCTTAAAATATCAGTATGCTTTCCACGAACTTTTTTCAGCAGACTTTCAAGTCTGTCTGCCATTTCATTTCCGTCGCATATAAGTTCATTTGCAGGGGAAATCTCAATATATTTTATATGCTCCTCACTTCGTCTCTGCGTATCTGTTTCAAATTCTGCAATCGTTTCTACTTCGTCTCCCCAGAGTTCAACTCTTATCGGTTTATCCGACTGGACAGGGAAAATATCAATAATACTTCCACGGACAGAAAACTGACTTGCTCCCTCAACCTTTTCACAACGCTGATAACCGCATTTTGTGAGTTCAAGACAAAGCTTGTCACGGTCAATTGTCTGTCCTTCTGAAATTTCAACAGCAGAAGAAATAAGCGTATCAACAGGGATAACAGACTGCATGACTGCTTCTACAGATGCACATATAACACTGCATTTGTTTCTTGTGGCTCTTGCAAGTGCAGAAATGCGCATATACTCATATTCATGGTTTGAACTGTCTATAGGTGTGAAAATCTGTTCTCTTGACGGAAAAAGCACGGCTGAATCATTTCCGAGCATCATGTTTATATCGTCGCAAAGTTTTTTTGCTTCTGCTTCGCTTCCTGAAATAACAAGATTTATTTTTTTTCCGTTGAGTGCTGAAATAAGATTAGCTCTGTGTATATGTGAAAGACCTGTTACTGAAACAGGAGAAATTTTTTTGTCAATACATTCACATAT
>CAMWKY010000071.1 GCA_947174965.1 uncultured Ruminococcus sp.
GTCATAATCTGTGAAATGAATTTCTGCTTATTCTCCAAAGTCTGATAGCTGTACGCATCAAACGTACCTTTTGTAACATAGCGATATATCTCAACATTCGGGTTTTCGTTGCCCTGTCTGATGATTCTTCCTGCGCGCTGCTGCAAATCTGCCGGACGCCACGGAATATCCAAATCATGAACGGCAATCAGCTTTTTCTGAACGTTAGTACCTGTACCCATTTTTGCGGTACTGCCTAACAAAACTCTCACTTCTCCCGAACGTATTTTCTCAAAAAGTTCACTTTTCTGCTTTTCATTTTTAGCATCATGAATGTATGCAATTTCACTTTCGGGAATACCGCTATCCATAAGTTTCTTTTTAATATCATCATATACATTAAAATCGCACTCTTCCTCAAGCGATTCCCTTTCAGCCGATGACTTGCTATCTTCCTTATCTTCTGCACCGTCAGCCTTTTCGGAATCTGTAGAAGTCTTATGCGGTACACCTAAGTCGCAGAAAATAATCTGTGTCAGTTTATTTTCCGCAGTTTCATCGTGAATACGGACAACGTTTTCAACACACTTATTCAGTTTAGTTTTGGGATTATCTTCAAAAGACGGGTCAATAAGTCGTGGGTCAAGACCAAGTTTCCGTCCGTCTGAGGTTATTTTGAGCATATTGTCGATAGTCGGCTCAACATTTCCTGCATTGATAGCATCAGCTCTGTCTGAAAGTTCCTGCACAAGTTCCTTTTGGAACGGAGTTGCATCAACATTAACAATTTTATATTCGCAGTCAGGTACATCAAGTTTCAGTGTATCGGCAGTACGAATATCTGCAATCTGCTTAAACATACTCATAAGTTCAGGCAAGCCTGTGTAATTTGCGATACGGGTACGCTCCTTAAACTTTGTGACAGTTAAAAAAGGGCAAATCCGAAGTGACCTTATACCGACAAATAAAAAAGAGTATCACTCTGCAAATATTAAGGCAGAATGATACCCTTTTCTTTTTCAAATGGCATATTTGGTTTCTTTTTATATATAAAAACAGCACCACAGGAATGTTTTTATCCTGCGATGCTGTTTGTTTGTCCCCATATTATAGGAATTACTCTTCTCTCTTGTGCAGATAGAGAGATTATCAACTATTTAAAAGCAAGCGTTTCATCATGCATAAGTCGAATACATCTAATCTATCATCTTCACACAAATCAGCAGCTTTCCAATTAGGAAGTGTTACATTAGGAACTGCTAAAAGCCATTTCTGAAGCAGAATAACATCAGCAATGTTAAAAGTACCATCATCATTGCAATCGCCTATACAAGAAACAGCTTTATTTGCAGAATAAATAGAAAGTCTGTTGGTTGAAATTTCGTACTTGAATTCATATATGCCGCCTGTTGCATTCAACACACATGCGTCTCCTGAGTTAACTAAAACCAAACGGTTTGTCGTATCTGTAATGACTGTATTGTTTTTTCCATATGATTTATCTGTTGCAAGATTATAAAGATTAAATGTATATTTACCGGCAGATAGTTCTTTTGTAATAGTAATAATATCACTGTTATCTGTTTTCTTAAATACATCAGTGTTACCCTGATTATTAAATGAGCCTTTTAAATAAAAAGTTGAATCACTATTTGATAATGTGTTTGCAGTATTGTATGTGATTGTATATGTGCCATCACCGCCGTTTGTAAATGTCATTGTCCTGTAAGTGCCGTTTGAATTTTTTGAACCTATAATAGCAGTTGCACCTGCTTCTACAGACGGATTAACAGTAATCTTTGTACCATTCAGCTTAATAAATTTTGCGTTTGTTGTGTCGCCCATAACAATATCACCGTCAAGGTTTACTATATATGAAGTTATTGTACTTGATAATTCTACTGTAGCTCCGTCTTTTGCAATACCGCCGGCAGCGTTGCTGTTAGAGGTGTTATTTGCGTGAAGTGTTAAGGTACGTCCGGCAAATGACTCACTGGTTAAAGCAACTGTATTATTGCGTAACTTATTATCGTTGGAAGAGAAACGAATAGTCATGTCAGTAAGTTTACCATTATTGACAATAAAAGAACTGTTATATCCTAAGTTTGTCAAGTAAGCAATGAAAGAAGCATCATTATTGCTGTCTAATACTGTAGATGTTTTTCCTGACGCACCATATGCATAATAATATAAAGTCAGACTTTCAGAATCATAATATACTCTGCCTTCTCTTGTAAGATTTGATGAACCGGATACCGGGTCAAGAATACGGTATGTACCGTTTGTAAGAACTGTTGGAACGCTTGCAGGCGGAGTAATTGTATTATCCTGCTCAGAAAGATAGAAGTTATCAATCGGGTTATAGTTTACGCTTGTAACAAGCTTATCCCAATGATCCGATAGTCTTACTTTCTTTGTTATTGAAATTCCGCCGGGCATAACCTGTGTTTTATTTCTGGAGCTATCGCCTGTAACGATTATATCAGTATTACCCTTTATCATTGTGGCAACAGTATCTATATCAGAATATGTAATGCCATTCATCCAGGGCGGAGAAGCTGTAGACTTTGCATCTTCCGAAGCAGTCGTTTTCAGTTCTGTATAAACCTCATCAAACGATTTGGTGAGTGCGCCGCCCGTGTTTGCATAATAATAAGCATAGGTACGCATCCAGAGCGGACGTCTTGCGTTTTCAACAAGAGCATTTTCAAGAGAAGCCTTAGACTTATACTTTGTCGCCAAAGCTGATGCTACAGGCTCTGTAATAAAGATAAGTCGATGTGTATTTGCATTATCCTCTACAGAAGCACTGCCAAGAGCATTGATATTTTTCTCTGTAATATCCCATGCAAGCACTTTCATAATTTCTTCTGGCAAGTCTGTAGCAGGTGTAACATTATTGCCCCACATAGAAAATGATGTAGCTGTAATGACATTGTCATTGAGTTTATAGCCCTTTTCTACATGATGCGGTTTCCAGCCGACGTTAAGGCAGGCTTCATCATTTTCAGAGAAAACTAACGGCTGAACATTACCGAAAGCGTTTTTGCGTTCAATACCTGCCAGATTGATAATAGCAAGCTCCATAAAGCGTCCTATTGCGATATTGGTTTCTTCAGTAGTCATGCCCTGAGTATTATCTATTCCAATCTGAAGTGCAACAGGACCATTTACGTACATCATAGGAGTAAGCTTTCCTGATTTCAGCGAATCAAGATAATCACTGTCGCTTAACGCTTCCACAAATGCAATACATACAGGTAAATGCTCCGGTGAACAGCCTGCCATAATCGCATTTGCTGCAATCTGATAAGTTTTCACCTTTCTTCCGTTGACGGTAGCAACTACATCATTATATCCGTAAGAAGAATAACCAATAAACTTTTCTGCTTTTATCTTAGTCGGCGGTACTACAGGCAAGCCGTCTGTCATACCATTCTCTCTGAAATATTCCTCTACCTGCTCATATGTTCCGGTAAACAGCGGAGGATAAGACTTATCATATTTACTGTTCGGAGAAATGATAGGGAATCTGTTGTTTTCCGGTTCAATCAAATCATATTGGTCTTCAAGAACACCAAGGCTCTGATATGTTCTTCCCTGTGCTTCATATTCATCTTCGTAACCGTCCTTCAATACTGCCGCATTCGCTGAAAGAGCAACAGACATAGAGCTTATTACAATCGATAAACACGAAAGCACGGAAACCGCACGATTAAAGTATTTGAACTTCATAATATCATCCTTTCTGATTTTTGTAAAAAGCTTTATTCTGAAAGATAGTAATTTTTGATTGGGCTGTATCCTTCATTCGCAACCAAAGTATCCCAGTTACGTGGAAGATTAACATTAAATGAACAAGCGTCACCGCCCGGCAAAATTTGTATCTGACTGCTGATGTCGCCACCGGTTATTACAAATCCCGTATTGCTTGATTCAATAGTTTGTGTTGTATCAATTGTTTCAAATGGCACAACACCTTTGAGCCATTCCGGCACAGGTGTCTGAGAAACATAATCCCGTTCAACATTTTCGGTAGAAGCTCCGCTCTTGATGTCATTATAATGCTGGTCAAATGTAGTATTCATATGTATCTTTGAGCCTGTATTAGCCCAGTAATGTGCATATGTACGCATCCAGAGAGGTCTTCGTGCTGTATCTATAAGAGTATTTTTCAATTCTGTCTTTGAGCTACAGCCTTTTGCAATGGTTGCGGCTGCATCTTTTGTTAGCCAAATCATACGGGCTTCACGAGGGTTAGTATTACCGAGACCGTTCTGTTGTTTTTCAGTAACGTCCCATGACAGAAGCTGAATTGCCTTATCTGCATCTGTTGTACCGATTTCTATCGGGTTGCCCCATGTAAGAGTAGAACCACAGGTCACTACACTTGTGTTGAGGTCATAGCCCTTTTCAACATGATAAGGATTCCATCCTATATCAAGACAAGCCTGCTCATCTTCAGCAATTGCGATAGGTAACATATATCCAAAAGTTCCCATTCTGTTTTCTTTGATTTTATATCCTGCAAGATTAAGCATAGCAAGTGAAACAAATCTTCCTAATAGCTTGTTGGCTTCCTCATTAATCATTCCGTCTTCATAAGAAATGCCAAGCTGTCGGGCTATAGGACCGCTTACAATGACGTATGGCGTCCAGCCGTGAGTACTTGCCAGCGACTTGTAGAAATTACCGTTTGCAAAGCATCTTGTAATGGCAATACATAACGGCATATACTCAGGCGGACAACCTGCCATAATTGCGTTTACTGCAACATGATAAGCAAGTATTTTTCTGTTTGCGGGTGGGACGTCCTGTACCTTACCGTTTACTGTATTAACAATATCTGTAGCGTTATATGTAGTATATTGCAGATAGTATTCTACTTTTTCTCTGGTAGGCGGTACAACGGTAAGACCATCTGACATTTCGTTTACCTCATAGAACTGCTGAACACGCTCGTGTGAGCCTGTAAAAACAATATCATCATGGTTTACACCGGCTACATCTCCGGCTATTCTGTCCTTTTCTGCCTGAGTAATCTGCGTTGTAAGAGCCGTTACAATCTGGGGATATAAAACTTCACGAGCCTTTTTCTGCTGTACTTCTGTTGTATCGCTTGCAAATGCTCCGGGATATGCAGCTGTTCTTACAACAGGTACGCCTCTGTTGTAGCCTGTTGACTCAATCTGAGGAACAAATGCCTCAGCTCCGACCACAACAGCCGGAATCCCTGCATATTCTGCCGCAAGTCCGTTGCCTGTCTCCTTTACCGTACAAATACCACAGCCACAGTTTCCCGAAATTACAGCGTCAATTTTGTATTCCTTGAGTTTCTGCTGAAACTCCTTGGATTTGTCACTGACACTGTTAGGATTAAATGTACCGCTCTTGCCGATTTCATCTGTCATATAGTATGTAATACAGCCGTATTCATCTTCTAACATATCACTGATAATCTGATGTGTTACAGAAGCGGAAAAACTTCCTCCCACAAGAGCAATCCTTTTGCCTTTCAAGGAATCCAGACGAGCAGGCTGTTCAATTGGAGTGATTGATGAACCTGACGGAACAGGCGATAATATCTGATATTCGTTTTTGGTTGGTTCAGCATTTGACACTTCAACACTGACCGCAAAACATGAAGCTGTATTTGTAACAGCAACACCAGTTATGCAGGTTGCTACAAGCAAAACTGAAAGCAACCGTTTTAAAAGATTATGTTTCATGAAAAATCTTCCTTTCATTATAATTTTAATACTAAAATAAGCTGAATATAGTATAAACTGCAATTATTAAAATCAGATTAAAAAATCTGTAAAATATAAAAAAAATCTGTTCAGTCATCAGCAGACGTTCCGAACAGATTTTTTATTTTATTTATTCTTTGAAAGATAAAGTGTGAAACAACTGCCCTTTCCGAGCTTGCTTTCAACTTTAATTGTACCTCCGTGCTTTTTAGCTATTTTTAAAGCTATTGGCATTCCCAGTCCATAGCCGTGACTGTTGCGTGATGAATCAGATTTAAACAGGCGTGTAAACACCTTATTCTTTTCATCTTCCGTCATACCGATACCATTGTCTTTTACCTTTACAAAAACAAATCCGTCTTTCTCGCCAGTTTCAACTTCGATTACTGCATCATCACGACTGAATTTTACAGCATTTGAAATCAGATTGGTTACTGCTATCGTAACAAGATTAATATTACCCAATGTTTCTGATGTGCTGATATTCGTTATTTTAAATCTGACTTTACAATCGGATAACTTGTACTGTTCAGCTTCACATACAGCAGATACAATTTCCGTTAAGTCGATAAATTCCTGCATATCCTCTTTGTCGCCCGATTCAAGACGTGACAGCATAAGCAATGTAATGACAAGTTCCTGCATTTTCTGTGCCTGTTTTAAAATCACTTCAAAAGATTTTTTCTCCTCGGCAGAAAGTTCCATATTATTCAGTGCATACTGACTTTGAGCCTTAATGACAGAAATTGGAGTTTTTAACTCATGTGCAACATCTGAAGAAAACTGTTCCTGTTGAGCAAAAATTTCATTCATACGGTCTAACATACGATTATTAGCTTTTATAAGAGAGTTGATTTCCTTATAATGACCGCTTTCTTCCATATGTTTATCCAACAGCTTTGAAGTGCCTATTTTAGCTACACTTGTTTCCATAGTTTTTATAGAATGTCTGAATTGTTTCATAGCATACAGCATTGCCATAGTTAAACCAACAAAAACAACTGCCGTTCCTCCAAAACAGATAACCTTGACAGGAACGTAATTTCTGAGAACATCATTTTCGCTGACGTATGCCCGTACAAATCCGTTAGCAGACATAGTGTATTTTATATCTCTGTCAATATAGTAATATGAAACTTCTCCAGCCGTGACCTTAGAAGGTGCAATCGACCTGTTGGTATCAATGCTTACTCCGTTCGGAGCAGAACCCCATATGACATTTCCTTTGTCATCAATAATAACAATGTACATATCAGGGTATTTTTTCTCGATTTTACTTTCGTCAACACTGAGTACACCATTATTACTCACAATACTATCTGAAAGACTGGTAACTTGTCGTGAAAGACTGCTTCGTATATCAAGTTCAACTGACTGATTAATGTATAAATGAACAAAAAAAGTCATAATTGAGAACATTATTATTTCAGATATAAACCATATTGTCATTATGTAGGTCATAACAGACCTATTTTTCATTCTGCTTTTAATTGGTAACCAACTCCTCTGACAGTGTGTATCATCTTTTTGTCATATCCGTCATCTATCTTTTTACGCAAATAACGTATATATACATCTATAACATTTGAACTGTTTTCACTGTCAAAATGCCACAGATTATTTTCAATTTGTTCTCTTGTTAAAACTAATCCTTTATTCCTTACAAGATAAAGCAACAGCTGAAATTCCTTTGCGGAAAGTGAGATTGATTTATCTTTGCGGAAAACGGTATAATCATTACAGTTGATAACAAGCTCACCACAACGGTAAATATTTTCACGGTTTTCAACCTTTTTTCTCAACATTACACGAATACGAGCCAAAAGCTCATCAAAGTCAAATGGCTTTGAAATATAGTCATCTGCTCCTGAATCCAGTCCATGTATAATGTCTTTTTTTGAATCTCTCGCAGTAAGAAACAATATAGGGGTCTGGATTCCCTTGCTTCTGATTCTTTCAAGAACATCAAAACCGTCAAGTTTCGGAAGCATAATATCAAGTATTGCACCATCATATTCTCCCAGAGATAAATACTCATACGCCTCTTGCCCATCAAAGCAAGAGTCAACAACATATCCGTTTATAATCAATGCTTTTGTTATTATTTCATTTAAGTCTTTTTCGTCCTCAACTACAAGCAGTCTCATAATTGTAACCTCCTTATCATAGCTCATGTATTTCAATGCTGCTTGGCATAGGCATCTATATATAGTATAATTTAACTGCTGCAAAAAGTCAAGAGGTAAGCATATTTATAGATAAAAAGAAATTTCCTGTAAAATGAAAAACTGTCACGATGTATCTTTCGGTGTTTATGTTCTTCTGAAAGTTCATCATATTTATCGCTGTCGAAATTTCTTCTGACAACAATTTCTGTTATAGCAATATAGCTCAATGTTTCAACTGCAAAATCCTGGTTTTCAAAAAGTTAAGAGGCTGCCAGAGCAGATTTAATCTGAATTGAATATCCTCAATATCCTTGTCATAGATATTGCCTGTGCGGTTTACTCGAAGTGCAATTTGATTGATGCTGTTAGCAATGTTTCCAACAAGTTTATAGATTTCGTGAATCTCGTTTTCGTTCATTTGAACGATATAACCCTCGAATATCATAGCACGGACAAATCCGCTGAGCGTATCCATTCCACTGTTCTGAAGCTTCTTTTTGATAGCGTTCAATTCTTCCTCGCTGACACGGATTTTCAGGTACTTGTTTCTCTTATTCTTTTCTTCCATTTTTCTTTTTCCTTTCTTTCATCAATTAAAAAAATCGGGGTTCAAGGGGTGTCCACTTGCAAGCATTGTATTGTGTGGGTTTTCAGTTTCTGTACCCACACAATACCGTGCTTGCTGAGTGAGTTTTCGCCCTTGCGGGCGAATTTTCTTTTTTTGAGATTCCATTCTCAAAAATTTTTCATTTCTGCAAGT
>CAMWKY010000072.1 GCA_947174965.1 uncultured Ruminococcus sp.
GTTATAACAGCTTCTCTTGCTGTCGGAGCAGGTCTATTAAAGATTATGCGCAAAAAGAAAAAATAATTTTTCATTGCCCCTTTACAAAAGCAAAATAATGTGATATAATATAAAGAAAAAACAAATTTAAAGTCAGGAGTTGAAATCAAATGATGAAAATAATCTGCTTAACAACTTGCATAAGCATAAAATCTTTTGACTACAATTCCCGACTTTTTTACTACAACTCCTAACTTTATAGGGGTTATTTTTCTGTAAAAACGGAGGTATTATGAAATCAATTCTTATAAAAAATATCCGTGCTGTTGATGCCGAAAAGGATTTTGTTTCGGATATTCTCATAAGTGACGGAAAAATAACATCAATCGAAAAAAATATAGCTGAATCTGCTGATATTGTAATAGACGGTACAAATCTTGTGCTTATGCCGTCACTTTTTGATATGCATGTTCATTTCCGTGACCCTGGGCTTACCCATAAGGAAGATGTATTGACTGGCTGTTCGTCTGCTCTTGCAGGAGGTGTTACAGGTGTTCTTGCTATGCCGAATACTAAACCGCCGTGTGATAATCCTGACACTATCCGCTATATCATTGATAAAGCAAAGGGTACTGGCGTTGACGTATACCCCGTTGGCTGTATCACCAAAGGAATGAATGGCAGTGGGTTGTGTGATTATGATGAACTCAAAAAAGCTGGCTGTATATGTATATCAGATGACGGCAGACCAGTTGAAAATGCTGAAATGATGCGCAAGGCTCTTGAACTTTCAAAAGAAAACGGCTTGCTTGTTGCATCTCACTGCGAAGATTTGAGCATAATTGACGGTGGTATCATGAATAAGGGTGAGACTTCCGAAAAAATGGGTGTAAAGGGTATGGACAGGGCTTCAGAGGACTATATAACAGCTCGTGAGATGATTCTTGCAAAGTCTGCTGATGCACGTATACATATATGTCACGTCTCAACGGAGGGCAGTACAGCAATGATACGCTTTGCAAAGTCAAGAGGAGTGAAAGTTACCTGTGAGACTGCTCCGCATTATTTCATGCTTACAGATAAACTTCTTGAAAAGCGTGATGCAGATTATAGAATGAATCCGCCATTACGTACCGAAAACGACCGCAGAGCAATTATAGAAGGCATCAAGAACGGCACTATTGATTGCATCATCACCGACCATGCACCGCATACCGCAGAGGAAAAAGCTGATTTTGAGAAAGCCCCGAATGGTGTAGTAGGTCTTGAAACGTCACTAGCCGTAACTCTTACAGCACTCTATCATACTGGTGAAATCTCACTTAATAAAGTAGTTGAACTTATGTGCGTGAATCCTCGAAAAATACTCGGTCTTGACGTTCCTGCAATAGAAATCGGCAGAAAGGCTGATTTGGTTATTGCAGATATTGACAGAAAGTGGACTGTTGAGCCTGAAAAACTTCACTCAAAATCGCATAATACGGTATTCAAGGGCATGAATCTTATTGGAAAGCCAGTTGTTACAATATCGGACGGAATTGTCCGCTATGATGAAAGAAATTAACGGAGGTAAAGAACTATGTCATTTGACAGACTTATTGAGAAAATAATTGAACTTAAAAACCCTACTGTTGTAGGTCTTGACCCGAAGCTTGAATATGTTCCGAAGTACATTCAAAGACGTTATCTTGAAAAGGACGGTCTAACTCTGAAAGCGGCGGCTAAAGCAATCTACGATTTCAATCAGGCTATTATTGATGAAATTCATGACGTTGTACCCGCAATCAAACCGCAGGCGGCATATTATGAAATGTACGGTCATTATGGTATACGTGCGCTTGAAAAAACTATCCGCTATGCAAAGCTTAATGGTATGTTCGTTATAACGGACGGCAAGCGCAATGACATTGGTGCAACAATGGAAGCTTATACAAATGCGCATCTCGGTTCAACTTCAATCGGTGAAAACTCAATGGAGGCTTTCGGTGCAGATGCTCTTACAGTAAATGGCTATCTTGGTACGGACGGTATTGAGCCATTATTAAAAGTATGCAGGGAACAGGATAAGGGAATATACGTTCTTGTAAAGACCTCAAATAAGTCCAGCGGTGAATTGCAGGATTTGAGACTTGAGGACGGTACACCAATCTATGCAAAAATGGGTGACTTATGCGAAAAGTGGGGTGCTGATACTATCGGCAAATACGGTTATTCAGCAGTAGGTGCAGTAGTTGGTGCAACATACCCTGAAATGCTTACCGAACTCCGACAGAGACTTCCGCACACAATGTTCCTTGTTCCCGGATATGGTGCGCAGGGTGGCGGTGCAGAGGGGCTTAAAGGCGGATTTGATGCAAACGGTCTCGGAGCTATAGTAAATTCAAGCCGTGCTGTAATGTGCGCATATAAAAAAGAGGAATGTGATGAGCGTGACTTCGCAAAAGCCGCAAGACGTGAAGTTATCCGCATGAGAGATGACATAACACAGTATATAAACCTTGAATAATAGGGGTTGGTGTATGATTGTGTATAATATTGCTCTTTTTTCTTACTCCTCTTATAAAAAAAGAATGTAATAGCCTCATATCCTATACCATAATAGTTTTAAATCCACTCATTGTCACAAAGGGGTGACAGTGTTTTATAAATCTTCAAAAATTGAAAGGATTGGTAAAATGTCTTTATTTAATCAATCAGAAAAAGCGTATCTGATGCTTGCAGACGGTCAGATATTTGAGGGCAGAAGTTTCGGTGCAAAGGGTACTGTTATCGGTGAAGTAGTTTTTACAACTGGTCTTACAGGCTATCAGGAAACACTGACAGACCCGAGTTACTATGGACAGATTGTAACGCAGACTTTCCCCCTTATCGGAAATTACGGCGTAAACAATGCCGACAATGAATCCGCAAAATCTTATGTAAGCGGATATATCGTTCGAGAATGGTGCAGTATGCCGTCAAATTTCAGATGCGAGGGCAATATAAACGACTTCCTTATCAAGCATAATATTATCGGCATCTGCAATATCGACACACGCCGTCTTACACGTACAATCCGTGAGACAGGTGTTATGAATGGCATTATAACTACTGAAAATGTCTATGAAAATAAAGAGAAATTTCTTGAAAAAATCCGTGCATTCAGTATAAAAGATGCTGTTAAGAGTGTTACTATTCCAGAAATCCGCACATATGAATCCGAACACAAGAAGTTCAGAGTTGTTTTGTTTGATTTCGGTTACAAGCGCAATATCCGTCAGGAGCTTATAAATCGTGGTTGTGAGGTTATTGTTGTACCAGCAAATACAACAGCGGAGCAGGTGAGGGGACTTAATCCCAATGGTATCATGTTCTCCAACGGACCTGGCGACCCATCTGAAAATACTGAAATTATCGCAAATATTCGTGAAATTCAGACTCTTGGCATACCGATTTTTGGCATCTGTCTCGGTCATCAGCTCATGGCTCTTGCCAACGGCGGGCGTACTGAAAAGCTCAAATACGGTCATAGGGGAGCAAATCAGCCTGTTATCGACCTTGAAAGCGGTCTTACTTATGTAACAAGTCAGAATCACGGATATGCAGTTATCGGCGACAGTATTGACAGCGCAGTCGGCAAAATCTCGCACATCAATGCAAATGACAAGACCTGCGAGGGTATCAGATATACTGCCGTCAACGCACGTACGGTACAGTTTCACCCCGAAGCACATAGCGGTCCTCTTGACACTGCATATCTTTTTGATGAATTTATAGAGACTATGGAAAGGGTTGGTGAATGATATGCCGTTGAGAAGTGATATAAAAAAAGTTCTGGTAATTGGTTCAGGTCCTATTGTTATCGGACAAGCTGCCGAATTTGACTATGCAGGTACTCAAGCTTGCCGTGCATTGAAACAGGAGGGACTTGAAGTTGTCCTGATTAACTCGAATCCTGCAACGATTATGACTGATAAGGCTATGGCTGACAAGGTATATATTGAACCGCTTACGCTTGATGTTGTGAAGCGCATTATTGAGATTGAACATCCTGACAGTCTTTTGTCAACTCTTGGCGGACAGACTGGTCTTACTCTTTCAATGCAACTTGCGGAGGAGGGTTTTCTTGAATCCCATAATGTAAAGCTTTTAGGTGCAGACCCTGAAACAATCCACAAGGCAGAGGACAGACAGGCTTTCAAGGATACTATGGAAAAAATCGGCGAACCGTGCATTCCGTCAAAAGTTGTCGAGACTGTCGAAGATGCTATGGATTTTGCAAAGATTATTGGCTATCCGGTTATTGTCCGTCCTGCATTTACACTCGGCGGAACTGGCGGTGGTATTGCATATACTGAAACAGAACTGCATGAAATCGCAACAAACGGACTTCGACTTTCCCCGATAACTCAAATACTTGTTGAGAAGTGCATAAGTGGCTGGAAAGAAATAGAATTTGAGGTAATCCGTGACGGCAAGGGCAATGTTATAACAGTATGCTCAATGGAAAACTTCGACCCCGTAGGAGTTCACACGGGTGACAGCATAGTTATCGCCCCTGCTGTTACATTGAGCGACAGAGAGTATCAGATGCTTCGTACATCAGCAATCAATATAATAAAAGAGCTTAAAGTTGAGGGCGGTTGTAACTGTCAGTTTGCACTTCACCCGACAAGTTTTGAATATGCCGTTATTGAAGTAAACCCACGTGTTTCACGCTCGTCAGCACTTGCATCAAAGGCTACTGGCTATCCTATTGCAAAGACAGCAGCAAAAATTGCTGTCGGATATACTCTTGATGAGATTATAAATCAGGTTACAGGAAAGACATATGCCTGCTTTGAGCCTGCTCTTGACTATGTTGTAATAAAGTTTCCGAAGTGGGCTTTTGATAAGTTTGTCTACGCAAAGAGAACTCTCGGTACACAAATGAAAGCAACGGGCGAAGTTATGGCAATCGGCACAAGTTTTGAACAGGCTATCATGAAAGCTGTCCGCTCAATTGAGCTTGGACTTGATACAATGAGCATGAAAAAATTTGCCGATATGACAGCAGACGAACTTCGAATAAAGCTCCATGATATAGACGACGAACGCTCGTTTGTTATATTTGAATCACTCAAAAAGGGTATAACTCCCGAAGAAATTCACAAAATAACAATGGTTGACAACTGGTTTTTATACAAGCTCCTAAATCTCGTCGAACTTGAAAAATGGCTTGCGGACGGTGAACTTACATCAGAAAAGTACGATATTGCCAAACAATACGGCTATCTTGACAGTACCATTGAACGTTTGTCGGGTCAGAAATGCCCGAAACATAAATCAGCAGTATTTAAAATGGTTGATACCTGTGCAGGAGAGTTCAAAGCTGAAACGCCGTATTTTTACTCAACATTTGATGAAGAAAATGAAGCAGAGCAGTTTATTGAACGTCAGAACACGGGCAAAAAGAAAGTTGTCGTATTCGGTTCAGGTCCTATAAGAATAGGGCAGGGGATTGAATTTGATTACTGCTCCGTGCATTGCGTCTGGACACTTAAAGAACTCGGCTACGAAGCTGTAATCTGCAACAACAACCCCGAAACCGTCTCGACAGACTTTGATACAGGCGACAGACTTTATTTCGACCCACTCACAAAAGAAGATGTTGAAGCTATTATTGAGACTGAAAAGCCTTATGGTGTTGTTGTACAGTTCGGTGGTCAGACTGCAATCAAGCTTACTCGTCATCTTGCTGATATGGGAGTTAATATTCTCGGTACATCAGCAGATATGATTGATGCGGCAGAAGACAGAGAACGTTTTGACGAAGTACTTGAAAAATGCGGAATCCCACGTCCTGACGGTCATACGGTAATGACGACAGAGGAAGCTGTTGAAGCTGCTGAAATTCTTGGTTATCCCGTTCTGCTCCGTCCGTCGTACGTTCTTGGCGGTCAGAACATGATAATTGCGCACTCAAAATCTGATGTTATTGAATACATGGGAATCATTACAAGTCACATGATTGAAAATCCTGTACTTATCGACAAATATATGATGGGTACGGAAGTTGAAGTTGATGCAATTTGTGATGGTGAGGACTTCCTGATACCTGGAATTATGGAGCATATTGAACGTGCCGGAGTTCATTCGGGTGACTCAATTTCCATTTATCCTGCACAACATCTCTCTGATAGAATAAAGCGTATCATTGTTGAATATACAAGAAAACTTGCCAAAGAACTTAATGTAATCGGACTGGTAAATATTCAGTATGTTGTCTATAACCACGAAGTATTTGTCATTGAAGTAAACCCACGTTCATCACGAACAGTGCCATATATAAGCAAAGTTACTGGTATACCAATGGTTGACATTGCAACAAAAATAATGTTCGGCGCAAAGCTGAAAGATATGGGCTATGAAAGCGGACTTTATCCGTCTGGTGATTATATTGCAGTAAAAGTCCCTGTTTTCTCATTCGAAAAGCTTACAGACGTTGATACAATGCTCGGACCTGAAATGAAGTCTACAGGTGAATGTCTCGGAATCGGCAGAAATCTTGAAGACGCATTATTAAAAGGTCTTATCGGAGCAGGTTTCGACCTCAAAAAAGAGGGTGGAGTGCTTATTTCCGTCCGTGATTCTGATAAACGTGAGATTCTGCCGATTGCTGATAAGTTCGAGCAGATGGGATTTGAACTTTATGCAACATCAGGCACACAAAGCTGTCTCACAAGAAATATGATTGCATCACATCTTGTACGCAAGATTTCTGACGGTGAGCCAAACGTTGTTACACTTCTTGAAAGTGGGAAAATTCACTATGTTATCTCAACTTCCGCAAAAGGCAGACTTCCTGAACGTGACAGCGTTAAAATGCGACGTAAATCAATTGAACGCTCTATATGTAGTCTTACAGCTATCGATACAGCAAAATCACTTGTGAAAGTGCTTGAATCGGGCAGGACTATAAAAGATGTTGAGTTAATTGATATAACCAAAATATAATAAAAAAGGAGAATTTTAAAAATGAGCGAATGTACTCACGATTGTTCAAACTGTGGAAGCGACTGCTCCAGCAGACAAGAAGCACAAAGCTTTATTGAAAAACCTAATCAGATGAGCAAAATCGGAAAAGTTATCGGCATTGTAAGCGGAAAAGGCGGTGTCGGAAAAACTATGGTTTCATCTATGCTTGCCGTTTCAATGCAGAGAATGGGCAAAAACGTCGGACTTCTTGATGCTGATATTACCGGACCTTCCGTTCCTAAAGCATTTGGTATTCACGGAAAAGCAGATGCCTGCGAATTTGGTATAATTCCGACAAAAAGCAAAATGGGCATAGATATTATGTCAATCAATCTGTTGCTTGAAAATGAGTCAGACCCTGTTGTCTGGCGAGGTCCTGTTATTGCAGGTGTTGTAAAGCAGTTCTGGACTGATGTAATATGGAAAGACGTTGATTATCTCTTTGTTGATATGCCACCCGGAACAGGAGATGTTCCGCTTACAGTATTTCAGTCACTCCCAGTTGACGGCATTGTTATTGTGACATCTCCGCAGGAACTTGTCTCCATGATTGTTGAAAAAGCTGTAAAAATGGCAAAGCTTATGAATATTCCCATAATAGGAATCGTTGAGAATATGAGTTATTTTGAGTGTCCCGACTGTAAAAAGAAACACAAGATTTTCGGCGACAGTCACATTGAAGATATTGCAAAGGAATATGGTATTCCTGTTCTTGCGCAGATTCCTATGAATACCGAACTTGCTAAACACTGCGATAACGGTACAATTGAACTCTATGAGGGCGACTGGATAGACCCCGCAACAAATCAGATACTCAGCTTATAAAAATGAAAGGTTGTATAATCAAACGGTTATACAGCCTTTTTCTAACGATTAATGAAAACTCTCCATATTTTTCTTTATCAAATTTGCACCAAATGTAAGTTTGGTGCAACAAATAATCACTTCTCCACAGGTATCAACAAGATGATTGTGGAATATTTTTTGACTATTCACCGAGATTAAGCAGAAGTCTGATATGTTCAGCGGTATCTCTGAAAGTTTCAAGCTGTTGGATTGCACAAATCATCTCCACACAGTCTGCTACACTTATGCTCCTGAACCTGATGTTGTTCTGGAGCTGTCGGACTTCTTCTTCCATTCTCACACGGTTATTGTACATATAACTGTACAGCAATGTTAATTCATTCCTGTTCATATCATTAACCTCTTTTCTTGTCCCGGCTCTTGTGCTGAAGTATTGTTCTGGAGCTGTAGAACTTAGTATTCAGTCTGGCTTCTGATGTTGTATATGTAACTCATCAGTATCAAGGTTTCTTTCTTCGTCATCTGGATTCCTTTCTTATGAGCAATTACAGAGAGTGGCTACTTGCTCACCTGCAAAAGAGTATCAGTCCTATCAGAACTTCAACAATTCGTATGATTAATTTCGTTTCACTCTCGGAATCTGATTACATACTGTCTCTCCCCTTTGGCTTCCTTCTCGTATCAGTTCCAACTGCTATAAGCTGTAGCCTCGGCTCATTCTCATTGTACTGATACTGCTTTTCAACCTCTGTTCGTCTGGCTCTCGTAATCTGACTGTCTGCTGTGTTTCAGTTAATCTTACTTCATGTAACGGTTTCTGTATTTCCTTTACTA
>CAMWKY010000073.1 GCA_947174965.1 uncultured Ruminococcus sp.
ATATTATTGAACTCAAAAATATCATTCAGGAACACTATGAAGCTACAGGTTCGGAAAAAGCAAAAAGAATACTTGATAACTTTGCTGGATATATCGGAAGTTTCAAGAAGATTCTCCCACATGATTATGCTAAAATTCAGAGTACTGTCGTTGCACTTGAAGAAAAGGGCATGAGCAGTGAACAGGCTGAAATTGAAGCATTTTACATTACAAAGAAGGAGGGCTGATTGCTATGGGAAAGCCAACAGGATTTCTTGATTTTGAAAGAAATGAAAATACATCATGTCAGCCATTGGAAAGAATTAAGAATTACAATGAATTTCATCAGCCTTTGAGTGAGGAGCAGAGAAAAACTCAGGCGGCACGTTGTATGGATTGTGGTGTGCCGTTCTGTCAGAATGGCAAGATGTTAAAAGGTATGATTTCAGGCTGTCCGCTTAATAATCTTATACCTGAATGGAACGACCTGCTTTATCATAATCACAAGGAACAGGCTTTACAGCGTTTGCTTATGACAAACAATTTCCCTGAATTTACGTCAAGAGTATGCCCTGCACTTTGTGAAAAAGCCTGCACCTGTGGACTTAACGGCGACCCCGTTACTGTAAAGGAAAATGAAAATGATATTATCGAATACGGATTTTCAAGCGGACTTATCAAACCTGAAATTCCGAAAGTACGAAGCGGAAAGCATATTGCTGTAATCGGTTCAGGACCTGCGGGACTTGCAGCTGCTGATACTCTCAATAAAAGGGGTCACTCTGTAACCGTCTATGAGCGTGAGGACAGAATCGGCGGTCTGCTTATGTACGGAATCCCGAATATGAAACTTGAAAAGAGTGTTATAAATCGTCGTGTTGAGATTATGAAAGCGGAGGGTGTTGAGTTCATTACAAATGCTGATATTGGAAATAATATTCCTGCAGAGGATATTATGAAAAAGTCAGATGCTGTAATACTTGCCTGCGGTTCATCAAATCCACGAAATATAAATGCAGATGGCAGAGATGCAGAGGGAATATATTTTGCAGTTGATTTTCTGAAATCCACAACAAAAAGTCTCCTCAATTCCGCACTTGCTGATGACAGTTACATTTCAGCAGAGGGAAAAAATGTTGTAGTAATCGGCGGTGGCGATACGGGTAACGACTGCGTGGGAACTTGTGTAAGACATGGCTGTGCATCTGTTGTACAGCTTGAAATGATGCCGAAACTGCCCGACGAAAGAGCAGAAAATAATCCATGGCCTGAATATCCAAGAGTATGCAAGACCGATTACGGTCAGGAGGAGGCTATTGCAGTATTCGGCAGTGACCCGAGACGTTACTGCACAACTGTAAAGGAGTTCATAAAGAGCGAGGACAATAAACTTACTGCTGTTAAGACAGTTAAGCTTGAATTTGTGAAAGATGCAGATACAGGCAGAATGATTCCGAAAGAGATTGACGGAAGTGACGAAGTTATTCCGTGTGAATTATGCCTGATTGCGGCAGGATTTATCGGAACACAAAGTTATATTGCAGAAGCTTTCGGTGTTGAACTGAACAGCAGAACAAATGTAAATACAGAAATCGGCAGATTCAGTACAAATGTTGAAAAAGTATTCACAGCAGGAGATATGCACATAGGTCAGTCGCTTGTTGTACGTGCAATCCGTGAGGGCAGAGATGCCGCAAAAGAAACAGATATTTATCTTATGGGCTATACAAATTTATAATAATATTAGTCAGGAGTACGGTGTTATATAAACCGTACTCACGACTTAAAAAGGTGGAAATTATGATTTATAATGAAAGTGAAGTATTGCAGTATATTGAGGAGAATGATGTTAAATTTGTAAAGCTTACATTCTGCGATATACGTGGCAATCTTAAAAATATATCTGTTCTTTCTTCTGAAATGGCATCTGCTTTTGAGTGCGGAGTAAGAATTACTGCAAAGAAAATATATGGATTTTCCATTGCTGGCGGAAAAGACCTTTATCTTATTCCAGATGCTCAGACAATGAGAGTTCTGCCATGGCGACCACAGCATGGCAGAGTTATAAGAATGTTCTGTTATATAAAATACGCTGATGGTACGCATTTTGAGGGTGACAGCAGATATTTTCTTAAACAGGCTATGAAAAAAGCACTGGATAAAGGCTGGTGTTTCAGATTCGGAACATCAAGTGAATTTATGCTTTTCAGGAATGACGAAAGCGGTCTGCCAACTAAAATTCCTCATGATTTTGCAGGATATTGTGATACTGCTCCAGATGATAAAGGCGAAAACTTCCGCCGTGATGTGTGCTATACGCTTGAACAGATGGGCATACAGCCTGTTTCGTCACGTCATGAAGCAGGTTACGGACAGCATGAGATTGATTTTAATGCTTCGTCTGCACTGAAATCTGCTGATACTTTTTTAAGTTTCAAGTCTGCTGTAAAGTCTATTGCGGAACAGCACGGCATACACGCAAGTTTTATGCCGAAACCTGTAAGAAACGATTGCGGAAACGGTATGCACATAGGTGTGAATTTATTCCGTGACAGCGATTTTTTCAATGATAATCAGCAGAATGACAATACATCTGATATATACAAAGCTGTATCGGGTATGCTAAGATTTATCAGTGAATACACAATATTTACAAATTCTATAGTAAATTCATACAGCCGACTTAAAGATTTTACGCTCCCACGTTATATTACATGGTCTGATATGGAGCAGGAGCAGATTATGAAAGTCAATATCAATACACAAGGTGAAGCACCAATAGTTCTTCGTGCGCCTGACTGCGTGTGCAATCCTTATTTTGTGTTCGGACTTCTTATTTATTCAGCTTTAGAGGGAATTGAAGGGAATTTTGAAATGCCCGAAAAATTCAATCCTGAAAAGAACTATAATACACTTCCCGAAAATCTGCTTGAATCGGCAGAAACAGCAGAAAAATCTGAATTTCTTAAAAAATACATTTCAGAAGATTTGCTTGATTTTATTGTTGCAGGAGCAAAAAATGAATGGAAAGAGTATTCCTCTGAATATGACAAGGAGCTTTACGAAGAAAAAAAATACTTCAACAGCTTATAATAACGGAGGTCAGTTTTGGAAAGTGTTATTGTAATTTCAAGCAATATTTCTGCATCAGAGATGCTGTCGGCTTTTTTAAAAGAAAATTTTCATTGTCAGGTTACAATAGCTGAATCCGCACATCATGCAAGAGAGATAATCAGCAAATGCCGTTCTTTTGAACTTGTGCTGATAAACAGTCCGCTTTCAGATGAGGCAGGAATTGAGCTTGCCGAATATGCGTCCGAGATAACAGCCGCAAGCTGTGTGGTACTTGTAAAAAGTGAAAACTATGAAAAAGTCAGTCCGAGAGCTGACAGGGGCGATATTATACTTATAGCAAAACCTTTTGCAAAACAGACACTTCATCAGGTTATAAAAGCTATAAATACAGCAATTAAACGCTCATATATATTATATGAAGAAAATGTTAAGCTTGAAAGAAAAATTGATGAGATAAAGCTTATTGACAAAGCAAAATTCAGGCTTATGCAGTACAGAAATATGACAGAGGAGCAGGCACATTCCTATATTGAACAGTATGCTATGAAAAACCGTAAGAAAAAAACGGTTGCCGCTTCTGAAATAATTGATAAAATCAATGAACAATATTTGTAAGAAGGTGTAATCATGTTCGATTCTGTTCATGAGGAATGTGGAGTTTTTGGCTTTTACGAAAATAAAACTACTGATGTTTCAGCATCTGTTTATTTTGGACTTTACGCATTACAGCACAGAGGACAGGAAAGCTGTGGTATAGCTGTATGTGACGACGGCGTTATAATTCACAAAAAGGCAGATGGTCTTGTATCAGACGTTTTCAGCCGTGAAGCACTTGACCATTTAGGCAAGGGAAATATGGCTGTCGGTCATGTCAGATACTCAACATTCGGCGGAAAAAATCACAATAATATACAACCGCTTGTTATACGTCACATAAAGGGCAATCTTGCACTGGTTCACAACGGAAATTTAATAAATGCCACTGAATTGAGACAGGAATTTGAAATGTCAGGTGCTATTTTTCATGGCACATCTGATACTGAAGCGATAGCTTATGCAATTGTAAGGGAACGACTGAACAGTCATTCAAC
This sequence comes from uncultured Ruminococcus sp., assembly GCA_947174965.1. Lineage (GTDB taxonomy): Bacteria > Bacillota > Clostridia > Oscillospirales > Ruminococcaceae > Ruminococcus. The sequence goes on from CAMWKY010000073.1 coordinate 4,146, forward strand.
AGAAGAAGCCATAGAAAAAGCAATGCCGAAAATAAAGGGGGCATATTCTTGTATAGTCATGACGGCAACAAAGATGATTGCCTTCCGTGACCCTGATGGATTCCGTCCTCTTTGTATCGGCAGAACTAATGACGGTGCTTATGTTGTTGCATCTGAATCATGTGCGCTTGAAACGGTCGGAGCAGATTTTGTGCGTGACGTTGAAGCAGGTGAAATTGTGTTGATTAATGCGGACGGTCTGAAATCAATAAGAACGCACATTAAAAAGAAAAACAGTATATGTATTTTTGAGTATATATATTTTGCCCGTCCCGATTCTGTTATTGAGGGTGTTTCAGTACATCATGCAAGAATGAAAGCAGGAAAAATTCTTGCGGAGTGCAGTCCTGTTGATGCTGATATTGTGATAGGTGTTCCTGATTCGGGAATTGATGCGGCACTTGGTTATGCCGAAAAAAGCGGTATACCATACGGAATAGGCTTTATCAAGAATAAATATATCGGCAGAAGTTTTATTCAGCCGCAACAGAATCAGCGTGAAAATGCCGTAAAAATCAAGCTTAATGCAGTACGTGAGACTGTCAGGGGAAAACGTGTTGTAATGATTGATGATTCAATTGTGCGAGGTACAACAAGCGCAAGGATTATAAAGTTACTGCGTGATGCAGGTGCAAAGGAAGTTCATGTAAGAATTTCATCACCGCCATTTATTCATTCCTGCTATTTCGGTACGGATATTGACAGCGAGGAAAATTTAATTGCAAGTCATTGCAGTTCAACAGATGAAATTGCGAGGGAAATAGGTGCAGATACACTTGCATATCTGCCAATTGATAAACTTTGTGAGCTTGCGGACAGAGATTGTTTTTGTCATGGCTGTTTTACGGGAAATTATCCGCTTGATGTAAGCAGTGCAAGCAGAAAAAATAAATTTGATGAGAAGATTCATAAGTGATGAATCAATGGGAGGAATTTGAGATGTGTACAATTATGGGCTACTGTGGTAAAAGTGGCGGTATGGAGAGTGTAACAAAAGGTCTTGAATCAACTATATCAAGAGGACCTGACGATTGCAGAATTATTGATTTACATGACGGCGTACTTGGTTTTCAGCGACTTTCAATCATGGGTCTTACTCCAGAGGGTATGCAGCCATTTGAACTCAACGGTAATTATGCTGTGTGCAACGGTGAGATATATGGTTTCCTGAAACAGCGTGAACAGCTTATATCAAAGGGCTACACTTTTAAAAGTGACAGCGACTGCGAAATACTTCTGCCGATGTATCAGGAATATGGTGTTGATATGTTCTCAATGCTTGATGCTGAATTTGCCTGCATAATCTACGACTGCAACTTACATGAGTTTATAGCAGCCCGTGACCCGATTGGCATACGTCCGCTTTATTATGGCAAATCTGCTGACGGTTCAATGGTTTTTGCAAGTGAAGCAAAGAATCTCACTGCAATATGTGAAAAGATTATGCCGTTCCCTCCGGGTCATTACTATAAAAACGGTGAGTTTGTCTGCTATTGTGACATTACAGCAGTCGAAAATGTTATTCATGATGACCTTGAAACAGTATGCAGAAATATTCACGATAAACTTGTTTCAGGAGTTGAAAAACGTCTTGCGGCTGATGCAAAAGTAGGATTTCTTCTTTCGGGCGGACTTGATTCATCTCTTGTATGTGCAATCGCACAACAGAAAAGCGACAAGCCTATAAAAACTTTTGCAATAGGTATGAATACAGATGCAATTGACCTTAAATATGCAAAACAGGTTGCAGACTACATAAAAAGCGACCATACAGAAGTTATAATTACAAAAGATGATGTTCTTTCTGCACTTGAAACTGTGATACATTTGCTCGGTACATTTGATATTACTACAATCCGTGCAAGCATGGGAATGTATCTGCTCTGTAAAGCTATTCATGAACAAACTGATATACGTGTACTTCTTACAGGTGAGATTTCCGACGAACTTTTCGGCTATAAGTATACCGATTTTGCACCGTCTGCGGCTGAATTTCAAAAAGAATCCGTCAAGAGAGTACATGAACTTCATATGTATGATGTACTTCGTGCCGACAGATGTATTTCTGTGAACTCACTGGAAGCAAGAGTGCCATTCGGTGATTTGGACTTTGTAAAATATGTTATGGCTGTTGACCCTGAAATCAAACTTAACAAGTATAACAAAGGAAAATATTTACTCCGTCATGCTTTTGAGGGCGACTATCTGCCACATGAAATACTCTATCGTGAAAAAGCTGCATTTTCTGATGCTGTAGGTCATTCAATGGTTGACTATCTCAAAGAGTACGCAGAAAAGCAGTATACACAGGCTGAATTTGAGGAGAAGTCCGCAAAATATACCCATTCAAAGCCATTTACTAAAGAATCTCTGCTTTACCGTGAAATCTTCGAGAAATACTATGCTGGCAACAGTGAAATGATTGTTGATTTCTGGATGCCGAACAAGGAGTGGGAGGGCTGTAATGTAAACGACCCGTCCGCACGTGTTCTCTCAAACTACGGACAAAGCGGTGTATAATAATAAAAAATGCCATAGCACTTATGATTGGTGTTATGGCTTTTCTGTTGACAATATAACAATTCTGATATATAATTATTATAACAAATCAGAACAGAGGTGCAGAAAAATGATTACAGATTCGTTTAAAATAGAAATAGATACTTCATTATGTGGAGGACTTACCGCAGAATGTAATCTACCATTGAATGATACGTGGTATTATAAGGACTTATCATTTGAAAGTGGGAAAATTTATGGCTTGGTAAGTGAATACGGTCAAGGGTGTGAGTTTGTTTCTTATCTGCTTGGAGGCAGAATTATAACATTGAGTAATATCAGAATAATCTTCAATGGCAACCAGATTTCGCAGAGTGATTTAAGTAAAATGAGCTGGAATTTAGAAGCCAGTGAAGAAAAATATGGAAATAAAATTGTCAGAAAATCAATTGAAAAGGTATTGAAGAATACACAAAACGGCATGGACTTTCAGGATTTAGCAGAAAAATTTGCTCTTACTCCTGAACGTTATGACCGAAAATTCAAATATCTTAGTGGTGAAAGATGGCGTGCTGCCGCCGCTTTTGGATATGCCCAAAACAAGCGTATTTACTTTTCACCATATAAAACAAGTTATTTTTATTATCAGATGTGCCAGTCAGGCTTGTTAAAAAGTTTCAGAGAATTAACAGATAATGGTGCTTTAATTGTTCTTCCGTCGGGTAGTGATACGTTTATCAGACATATTGCAGATGAAGTTATATATCTTGATAAGGACTATGATATTGAGATTTTACAATCATTTTATTCAAAAAACTGGAGTGCTGATTGGATAAAATAAACTCTGATTTACAGTCTGAAAAGCTGTTCACTGTGAACAGGGTCAAATTTACGCCATACAAATTTGCCGTCCGATACCTCCAGAACAAGCCCTTTATTATTTTTGACTGGTGAAATCGTAAAAAGTCCGTTTCTGCGGTGTGCTATGTAGAAAGTTTCGTCCGTCACATTTATACTTGAATCAGGGGACGGATTTACTCCGTGAAATTCAATGCCGTTTTCGGTGACTTTTACAGCAAGTTTTGAAGTACCTTTTAAAAGGCGACAGCCTGAATTGTTCATGATATAATGTGCTTCACGTTCTGTTGCATTGGTATCAGCAAGAAAACGGAGCAGGAACGATGCAAGTATGCGCTCCGTGCGGAGAAGATGTTCCCTGACGGCATCAGCAGGAGACTTTTTTATATCTACAATACCTCTTGCTGTTTCAAGAGCAATTGCATTTATGTCATCAGCAAAAGTGCTTCTGTTTGTGAAAAAATTGGGCAGTTTCGGGAAATGCTGTTCGGGAACAAGTTCAGGGTACATCAATTCTGCAACAGTTTCATAAGTTTTGTGAAATTTGCGACCTGATGAGAAATAAGTCATTGATGCAGTGTGCGGAATACAGCACATATCCGAAAGAAAATGTACTGCACGTCCGAGAAATTCCGCACATTTGTTGATATATCCTGCTCTGTACATTACAAGAGCCATAGTATAATCCTCCTCAAACATAACTCTTGCACTTTTCTGAAGATTGCCTGAACCATTGCGAAAATAGCTGTTTATCGGAGAAAGAGCCTTGCCATTGATATTTACGGCACAATAATAATGCCTGCCCATGCCGTTTTCATAGTCGCCTTTTTTGTCGGGACGCTTTGCATATGTCATGAGAGGTTTAATAATAGGAGCAAAAAAATTTTCAGTTTCGGGGTGCAATTCTCTTAAAATTATCAGTGTTCGCAGTAGAAGCGTGCGGTGTACGCATTTAGGTTCTCTGCCTGAAAGCTGTTTTTTTCTTATTTTATTTAATTTATGTGTTGCTGATGTAATATTCATGTCTCCGTCTCCTATTATAAGTGATATATTATTA
>CAMWKY010000074.1 GCA_947174965.1 uncultured Ruminococcus sp.
ATATTCATATATAAAAACTTCCTTTCAGATTATTATATCAATATTTTAGCACATATTCTACAGGATTTCAACATATATTCATAAAAAAATTCTGTAATGCGATAACACATTACAGAATTTTTCTTGTCAGCCAAATAAATTATATAAAGCATCTTCAAGTTCAGATGTACAATTATTGTTGAATATATTTATACTGTCTTTTTCGGGCGGATAAAATCCCATGTAGTCAAAATATATACGTGTTGTCATGACTGCACTGCCTTTGCTGTCCTCTGCCTGAATTGTAACTTCATAATATGGCATATCCTTTTCTGTATCATAGCGGGCGTATGAAAAATAAGCATTTGTTATGGTATATCCCTTATTTATCAAATTGTTTCTGCTTTCATTTACCTGATTTCGATATTCTTTGCGGAATCTGCCTGCATACATTGAAGTTGCTTTTTCTGAAGTTTTATTGCTCATAAGCAGTTTTGTTGTAAGTCCATAAGTTGACATATCATGATAGTTTGCAAAATTTACTGCATTGTAAAAAGCTATTTCTTCATCTGAAATATCTCTGATGTCTGAAGTATATTCTGTAATGTAGTGGTAGTCTGCAATATATTTTCCGTCCTTATTCCTTCTTAAATACATTGTAAAGTCTTTTCCGTTTTCAAATATTATATTAACAACATTGTAAACAGAATAAGCATCACTTGCATCATATATCATCTCTGCTGCTCCGTCATAATATGATTGAACTCTGATTTCTGTTACTTTTGTATCGCCATAAGCATCTTGAAAAGCCTGTTGTAAAAGCTGAATATCTTTCTTTTTTAAATCATCATGATTTATATATTGTATTTCAAACCTGTCTCCTCTTGAAATTGAATCAACATAGGATTCAAAATCACCGTCCGCAATATAATTCGCAATCTTCCTGACTTCCATTGATTGAAAAATTGTTTCAAAACTTATCAAGCTGCCAGCTTTTGTAATCTGATTATAAGTCAGCCAGCCAAGTGCAGTAAACACTACAATCAGCACTGCAATAATAATGCCCGATTTTATGGACAGTTTTTTGAATTTACGGTTTACTTTCTTAAACGTCTCTTTTTCGTCGGGGATTTCAATATCCTCTTGTTTTTCGGGTGCTTTCTCATAGAGTAATCGACAGCTGTCGCACTCTTTGATGTGTTCCTGAATTTCCTTTTCACTCTCGTCACTGCATAAACCCTCTGCCGAAAGCGGTATTAAATCCTTGATAATCTCACATTTCATAAAATCAGTCCTCCTGTTTCTGTAGTATTTTTATGATTTTTTCTTTTGCTCTGTAAAATGTAACTCTTGCCCAGTTTTCAGACTTCCCGAATATCTCGCCAATATCACTGAATTTCAGTTCAGCAAATACTCTCAATGAAAATATTTCCTTGTACGGCTCATCAAGTTCATGGAGGATTTTATGAATCTCCATAGCCTGAAACTTATCACTGAATCTGTGTTCGATATTCTCATCTACAGCATTTACAGCCTCATCAAGTGGAAGATTTTTATTTTCTGAACGCTTGATACTGTTAAGATACTCATTTTTAGCAATACCACAAAGCCATGTTTTGACTGAACTTTCTCCACGAAACTTATCTGCTGTCATAAATGCTTTAAGCATAGTGCTTTGCAGAATATCTTTTGCAAGAGTTTCATTCCGGCTTATTCCAAGAATATATCGGTAAACATCACCTGCATATAATCTGTATATTTCATCAAACTCCTCCATATTTTTCACCTCCTTGAATATTAGACAATCCAGAACATAAAAACGTTACAACAATTATAGCAAAAATTTTTGATTTTGTCACCTGTTGACATCATATACATAAAATGATATAATTAACCTATAAAATAAAAGGAGCAGAAGCTATGGGACTTTTTGATTTCATGAAAAAAGCTGATAAAAATTTCTTCTATGTTTCAAATGTCATTACAAGATATACCGGAAACGAAAAAAGGGTTGTTATTCCAAGAAATGTACGTTCAATAGGCAGTCGTGCATTTGCAGACAATCACAATATCAGGACAGTTATAATTTCTGACAGCGTGCATGAAATAGGAACTGGAGCTTTTTCAGGCTGTAAAAACCTTGAAACTATTGTAATCCCTGAAAGCGTTATTGATATAGGTGATTTTGCTTTCAGTCAATGCACAAATCTTACATCAATTATTATCCACAACGGCGTACTTAATATAGGTGCATACGCATTTCACAAGTGTTCAAGTCTCAAAAAAATTGATTTGCCTGACAGTATAATGATTTTAGGAAACAGTGTGTTTTTTGATTGTGAAAGTCTTGAATCAGCAACTATGCCGAAAAAATTGATAGCAGTAAAATCTTACCTCTTTTCAAAATGTCCTGAACTTAAATCAGTTACTTTGCCTGAAGATATTGAGGTGATACAGCATCAGGCTTTTTCTGACTGTAAAAGTCTTGAATCAATAACAATAGGCGAAAAAATAACATACATAGATACAAAGGCTTTTTCAAGATGCACAAATCTGAAATCTGTTATCTTCAATAAGTCGGACAAGGAAAGAATACTGCAAATCAGAATGATTAATCCGAAAACACGTCTGCCAGTTACGATTTTTAATAATAATGATATGGGCAGGCTTATTGTTTCATTTGAATCATTCGGCTATTGCGAAAGTCTTGAAAAAATTGTTCTTCCAGATAAAAAAATAAGATTTGAACCTCATGTGTTTCATGGCTGTAAAAATCTTCGTTTTCTTGAATATTTAAGAAATCTTTGTGATACAAACGAAATAAATATAAATTATTTCTTATAATAAAAAGGTTGTGCAGAATTATTCTACACAACCTTTGGTTTTTCAGTTATTCATGCCGATTTCAATTGCCTTGAAATTGTTGGAAATAAGATGTGCTTTTGAGGGCGGGACAACTTTTTCGATTGCTTTTTTCATTGTTTCAAGTGAGAATATACCTGATTCCTTTATAAGCTTTCCAAGAAGTATGATATTTGAACCGCCTTTGAGTTCGTTATCATCAGCAAGCTGTGATGACGGAATTGCATAGATTTCAATGTCATTTCTTGTACATTCGTTTTCAATAAGTGTACTGTCGTAGAATACTTTTCCGTTCGGCTTTACTTCTGTTACGAATTTATCAAAAGACGGCTGATTCATTGCGATAAGAATATCAGGAGTCAATACAAGCGGTGAACCGATTGGCTCGTCGGAAATACATACAGAGCAGTTAGCTGTACCTCCACGCATTTCAGGTCCATATGAAGGAAGCCATGAAAGTTTTTTATCGTCCATAAGTCCGCAGTATGCAAGAATCTTGCCTGCAAAAAGTACGCCCTGACCGCCAAATCCTGCCAGAAGAATTTCAGTTGTCATTATTTTTCACCCTCCTCTGTTGTATCTTTATAAACTCCAAGCGGATAGTATGGAATCATTTCATCTTGTAAACGCTTGATAGCTTCTGTAGGAGTAAGCCCCCAGTTTGTAGGGCAGGTTGAAAGAACTTCAACAATAGAAAATCCCTTTTTAGCTTTCTGATTTTCAAATGCCTTGCGGATTGCCTTTTTAGTTTCACGGATATGCGGTATTGTATCAACAGCTACACGGTGAGCATATGCTGTACCTGTAAGAGTTGAGAGCATTTCACACACACGTACTGGATAACCTGCAAGCTGTGGGTCACGTCCGAAAGGTGTTGTCTGTGTAACCTGTCCGGGAAGTGTAGTAGGTGCCATTTGTCCGCCTGTCATGCCGTAGATTGTGTTGTTGATGAAGATAATGCAGATATTTTCGCCACGTGTTGCGGAGTGAACAGTTTCAGCAGTACCGATTGCGGCAAGGTCACCGTCTCCCTGATATGTAAATACAAACTTATCGGGATTTGTACGCTTTACACCTGTTGCAACAGCAGGCGCACGTCCGTGAGGTGCTTCAATCATGTCACAACCAAAATAATCGTATGCCATTACTGAACAGCCTACAGGGCATACACCGATTGTATCGCCCTCTATGCCCATTTCGTCAATAACTTCACAAATAAGTCTGTGTACTATACCATGTGTACAACCGGGACAATAGTGCATAGGTACATCAAGAAGTGATTTTGGTCTTTCAAATACAACAGCCATTATTCAGCACCTCCGACTTTCTTAATCTGTTCCAATACCTCTGTAGGTGTAGGAATAACACCGCCTGTACGTCCATAAAATTCTACAGGCTTTGAGCAGTTTATTGCAAGTTTTATGTCGTCAATCATCTGTCCCATTGACATTTCAACGCTTAAAAGCTTCTTTGCATTCTTTGATGCTTCATTTATTTCTTTTACAGGGAATGGGAAAAGTGTCTTTGGACGGAAAAGTCCTGCCTTTATGCCGATTTCCCTTGCGGAATTTACAGCAGATTTTACAACTCTTGCTGTTGCACCAAATGCACAAAGAAGTATATCACAATCTTCTGTAAGATAAAGCTCTGCATCTGTTTCATTTTCCTTGACTGCTTCATATCTCTTGAAACGTGCAGTAACAGAGTCTTCAAGTTCGTCAGGCTTGAGATAGAGTGAATTAATGATGTGATGTTTACGATTGTTTCCGTGACCGTTTGCAGCCCATTCACTCTTATCATGTGCATTTGCATTGATTTCAGGGAATGAAACAGGCTCCATCATCTGTCCGAGCAGTCCGTCAGCAAGAATCATTGCAGGCATTCTGTACTGGTCAGCCTTGTCAAATGCTTTTATAACCATATCAACCATTTCCTGAACAGAATCAGGTGCAAATACAAGAAGATGAAAATCACCGTGTCCGAGAGCCTTTGTAGCCTGCCAGTAGTCAGCCTGTGAAGGCTGGATTCCGCCAAGTCCCGGACCACCACGCTGTACGTTGATGATTACAGCAGGAACATCAGAACCGGCAAGGTAGGAAATACCCTCACTTTTGAGAGAAAGTCCGGGAGATGATGATGATGTCATAGCACGTACACCCGTTGATGCCGCACCAAGTACCATATTAATAGCAGCAATTTCAGATTCTGCCTGTAAAAATACTCCGCCAGCCTTGTGCATACGTTTAGCCATATATGCAGCAAGTTCTGTCTGCGGTGTGATAGGATAGCCAAAGAAACACTTACAGCCTGCACGGATTGCGGCTTCTGCGAGTGCTTCATTGCCTTTCATGAGATTTCTTTCCAAAGCTTTACGCCCCTTTCAGTTATTTTTCAATAGTTATTGCGCAGTCGGGACACATCATTGCACACATTGCACAGCCAATACAAGCATTTTCATCAGTGCATACAGCATAAAAATATCCCTTTTTATTACGCTTTTCCTTCTGGAGTTCCACAATTTTTTTCGGACAGGCAGTAGTACAAAGTCCACAGCCTTTACAGCGTTCTGTTATAACAGTCATCTTTGCCAAACTCAACACCACCTTTCAGATTGTTATATTATTTAATCCCATATTGCTTTTACAAAAACATTTATCGGGAAAATATCAGGCATATCAATAAGTTCACTTATTTCATACGGACAGGTTGTGAAAGCAAGCGGAAGTCCTGTTTTTTCGGAAATATTTTTCGCAAAATCCGCTGATTTTGTAATAATTCCTGCGGTCGTTTCACGTCCGAGATTTGTATTGTTGACTATAGCTGTATGCTTCATACGTGACGCAGTTTCAATTTCGTACATTAGTTTTACTGCATCATCTGCATTTTCCGTGAGATAACGCCTCTGATTGATAACATAAAGCATATCTGTATCATCTTTGTAATGTGACAGTGCATCAGCAAATCTTCCTAAAGCAAATGCACCTGCATCATCTCCGCCAACGTCAATTATAAGGCAGTCCTCATTCATTGCAAGCTGTTCAATATCAAACTGTATAGACGGTACATCAAGATTGCTGTTTGCAAAGTCGGGTGCAATGAGTTTCACGCCGATACTTTCAAAATAGTCCTTGAAATCGGCAGTCCTGAAATAAGGATTGACTAAATCCAAATCCACAACAGCAACGGATTTTCCTTTATTATTTGCATCTACAGCAAGATTGACAGAAAGATTTGTCTTTCCGCTTCCGTAGTGACCTGTAACAATAATAATTCTTTTCATAATTTTTTCCTTTTACAAAAAGTTACGACGGAACAAAACCGCCTATCTTTTATTATATCACTTATAGTACATAAATGCAAGTATAATTAGTGCGTACTAACAAAAATAAATAAAAAAATCCTTGCTTTAAGGCAGGATTTTCTTATTATGATTCCTCAAAAAAATCAAGCATTTGTTCAATTTGCTTTCTTGCATCAGCTTCTCCGCAATAGTCATATATATCATCTATATGACCCAAATAAAAGAACGGACAATCAAAAACATCAATAATATCAGGCAAATTTCTATACAGCCAACAGCACTTGTCTATGAAAGTTTCAATGGTGAATCTGTTATCAGTATAAATTTTTTTCATTTCTGCAAAAAGAATCTTTCCAAAAGTATTAATGTCAAACTTTGCATTTGTGCGTAAAAAATACCCGTAAAGCACCCCGAATGATTTGTTGTAACTTCCCGAACATAATTCCAATTCTGCCAGTAATTCATTATAAGGACTTTCAAGAAAAAGTCTGTCAAGATAATCATTGTATTGCTGTTCTGTTACAAAATCCAATGCCCATAAATAAGCATAGGCATATAATTTCTCCATGCTTTGCCTCATTTCTTAATTGATTAATAGTTGATTTTTTATAATCTCAAACTTGTCAATCAGACTTTCTCCGACAACATATATTTTCTTTTTCCAAGGATTCCCAAAAAGACCATACTTGAAATCCATTGCAGTAAAGGCATAGTAATCACCATCAGGATAATATGACGGAAAATATACATTGCAGTTTCTCTCTGTATCTTCCCAGAATGTATTAAGCAGTATATTTTCATTTGGATTGTACACAAAACAGTCATGATTCCAGTCAAGTGCATACAAATCATTACTGCTCAACGCTATAAAAGCTTCATTTATTAAAGATTCCTGATTTTCGTTCCATAAACAATCAGGCAAATCATAGACCTTATATGGAATGCTTGTATTAAATGCCCTGTTTATATCGGGATAACTGAAAACACGTTCAATCTCTGTCCATATTTTATTATATTCTTCACTTGATACTATTACTTTCATAATGGTGCATCTACTTTCCATGCAGGTATCAGAATTTTCTTGTAAAATTTTCATAAAACTTTATTTCATCATCTTCTGTTGTATCGGTGTCAATAAAACATTGCAGTTCTGACTGAATTTCATTATAAATTTTTTGATAATCAGAACCGCAGAATACAGTATGAACCATTGCACCGTATACACCGCAGGTTATAGCATAATATTCAGCGCATTTTTCAAGTGTAATTCTGCATTGATTTTTATATTCTTCATCAAGAATAATTACACCGTTTTCAGAACCTTTTTCACCGATATTATCCAACAAATTATTCCACATTAATTTATTCCTCTTTTTCAATGGTCTTACTGTTGACCACTATATGAAATACAGAAAATTCTGACCTGTCATCAATATTTTGTCTATAATCAGGATTTTTTTTAATCAAACGAAACTGTTCTGTTTCGTCATCATAGTGATTATATCCGTTTGCGATAAATATTTCTATTAAAACACCATTATCCAACTGTATTTTTACATCATTCAGTTGATTTATTTCTGCTGAAATTACACGACCACCGACAATCTGGTTGCAGAATTTGTCTTTGAAAAACCATTCATCATTATTTTTGCAATTTTCCCCGTCCCAAGTCTGATAATCCAGAGTTGTAAAAAGAATATCATTATTTTTTACTATTCTTGTAAGACATAATGAATGAATAATATATTGTCCGAAATCAAACATCATCATTTCGCAAGCTAAATTAAATTCCGTAAGCGTGCAGTCAATGATTTCTGATATACATTTTTTCAATTGATTGTTAATAATTAATCACCCTCATATTAATATAAAAAAATCCGCTCTGCAACTGAGAACGGATTTTAATGGCTCCCCCTGCCCGGCTCGAACGGGCGACAACTCGGTTAACAGCCGAGTGCTCTACCGACTGAGCTAAGGAGGAATATAAATATCGGCACTGAATTACTTTCCCAGGTCGTCTCCAACCAAGTATCATCATCGTAAATGAGCTTAACTTCCGTGTTCGGAATGGGAACGGGTGTGACCTCATTGCCATAAGCACCGATTATTATTTGGTGACTCGTACCAGAATCGAACTGGTGTTACCGGCGTGAGAGGCCGGTGTCTTAACCGCTTGACCAACGAGCCGGTTCTTGGTGCACCATCGGGGACTCGAACCCAGGACCCACTGATTAAGAGTCAGTTGCTCTACCGACTGAGCTAATGGTGCATATCAAATCACCTTTTATATTATATCACATAAACAAGAATTTGTCAAGTGTTTTTTAAAAAATTTTTAAAGAAATTTCAAAAACTGAATCAAAGCAATTTCTGCACTTAATCAAAACTCACATGAACCAAAGGAAAAGCCCTCGACCGATTAGTATTCCCTGGCTTAA
>CAMWKY010000075.1 GCA_947174965.1 uncultured Ruminococcus sp.
TCATAAAACTATCACATTCAATAATTTCACAAATAAGCTTTGAATCGGAAAAAATAATATTTTCGCCGATTTCAAGGTATTTTGAGATAAATTCTGTTTTTTTATGTGTGATTTTTTTTATTTCTGCGGTTCTGCCGTCTGAAACAAAATAAATATCACCTGAAAGATTAATTTTTCCGCCGTTTATGAGAATATCATCACATTCTGTAATCCTTTTATTTGAAACAGGAAAATTGTTTGTGCTTAAAAGTCTTGAAATACATCTATGTCGGATAACTTCATTATACTCTGAAAGTCCTATGAAAATTCCATTGCCAAAACATTTTTTCATTGCCTCATCAACTTCTGTTTCGATAAGAGAGTTTTCACTTCTGATGCTGTCTATTGAGCGTACGGAAGTTTCAATAAGTGAGCCGTTTATCTCCCTCATAAGCGGGATTATTCTATGACGTATTTTGTTTCTTGTGTAGTCATCAGTAAGATTTGTGCTGTCTGTTACATAATCTTGTCCGACTTCTGAAAGATATTCTTCAATTTCACGTCTTGAAACAGCAAGGAGTGGACGGACAATATTATCTCTCACAACAGGAATACCCGAAAGTCCTTTTAATGCTGTTCCTCTGATAAGATTATGTATAACTGTTTCAAGATTGTCATCTGCATTGTGAGCCGTTGCAATCTTTCTGCCGACTGAATACCTGCTGAATATGTCGTATCGCAGTTTTCTTGCGGATTCCTCGCATGAGAGTGAGTTTTTTTCCGCATACCTTTTAACGTCGCACGCAACAGCAGTAAAATGTATACCCATTCTTTCGCAGAGATTACGGCAGAACTGTTCGTCACGGTCGCTTTCAGCACCACGCAGACAATGATTGACATGAAGTGCAGAAACATTTATTCCCAGACGTTCACGCAGGCTATACATTGTCAGAAGCAGGCATACGCTATCCGCACCGCCCGAAAGACCACATATTATTTCATCTCCATAGGAGAACATATTGTATTTTTTTGTAAAGTTATAAATTTTATCTATCATAATTATTCAGGAGGAGTTTCATTTTCAGGATTTGAAAAAAGTGTATATTTGCCGTTCCACATAAGTTTTACATTGCCAAGCTCACCGTGACGGTTTTTTGCAACAATACATTCAGAAACGTTCTGAAGTTCGCTTTGTTTATTGTAGTAGGCATCACGATAAAGAAAAAGTACTATATCTGCATCTTGTTCAATTGAACCTGAATCACGCAAATCAGAAAGAACAGGCTTTTTATCATTACGTCCCTCAACTGCTCTTGAAAGTTGAGAGAGGAGAATAACAGGAACATTGAGTTCCTTTGCCATGATTTTAAGCTGTCGTGTTATTTCTGATACTACATTTACACGGTTATCAGAGTGTGAAGTTGAACCCATGAGCTGTAGATAGTCAATTATAACAAGCCCGAGATTTTTCAAACGTCTTAATTTTGCTTTCATCTGCGGAACTGTAACATTTGCTGTTTCGTCAATATAAATCGGCAGAAGACTGAGATAAGACGCACAATCAGCAATTCGTCCCCATTCGTCTGTATTTATTCCACCGTTTCGGAAACTCTCTGATGATACTCGTGCTTCTGTTGATAGCATACGTGTTGCAAGTTGTTCTTTTGACATTTCAAGGCTGAATATAGCAACCTCTTTTTCGGTTGTTCTTGCAACGTTTCGGGCGATATTCATAACAAAAGAAGTTTTTCCCATTCCTGGACGGGCAGCAATAATAATAAGGTCGGATTTATTCAGTCCTGATGTTATTTTATCAAGCAATGTAAAGCCTGTTCTTGCACCTATATATTTTTCTCTGTCCTCACCCGAAATCTTGCCGAGCCTGTCAAATGCTTCAAATACAGCTACAGAGATTGGCAATAGTCCGCTAGTATCTCTGCCTTTTCTTATATCATATATTTTCTGCTCTGCCAAGTCAATAAGAAGCTGGGCATTGTTTTCACCGCTGTATATCTCATTGAGAATTGACATTGCTACATTTCCGAGACTTCTTATTAGATATTTGTCTGCAAGAATATTGCAGTATGTTTCAACATTTCCTTTAGAATGAAGTATATCGCCAAGCTGAAAGAAATAACGTTTTGCTTCTGCTGAATCTTCAAACAAATGCAGTTTTGTTGTTTCATCAACAACTGTAAGGACATCAATCTGCTTGTTATTTGCAAACATTGCACATATAACATTATAAATCTTGCGCAGATTTTCATTATAGAAATATTCAGATTTTACTTTTTCCACAACATTTGGAATAAGACTTGAATCTGCAAGCATAAATCCGATTACAGCCTGCTCAACTTCTAAACTATGTGGCAGTTCTTTTGATTGGAAAGCAAGGTTACTGTTTTCCATCAGCCCTCAACAACCTCAATATCAATTTTTTCTGATATGCCTGTGTAAAATTTGATAGTTGCAGAATATGAGCCGAAATTTTTTATTTCAGAACTAAGAGTGACTTTTTTCTTGTCAATTTTCAGTCCGAACTGTGCATTTACTGCATCTGCAACCTGTGCAGGAGTAACAGAGCCGAAAAGACGGTCATTCGAGCCGGCTTTTGCCTTTATTACAACCTTTTTATCTTTGATTTTTTCAGCTGATTCCTTTGCAGTCTTTTTTTCTGTGTCGATTTTGTGCTGTTCGGAGGACTGCTGTCCTTTGAGTTTGTTGAGATTTTCTGCATTAGCTTCAATAGCAAATCCTTTTGGCAGGAGCATATTTCTTGCATAACCATCTGCAACATTTTTTACTTCTCCTTTTTTTCCTGAGCCTTTAACATCTTGTAAAAAAATAACTTTCATACTTATTTTTCCTTCCTTTTATTTATTTGTATTTTTTAACGAAACATCATCGTCACGCTTATCAACAGCATCAACAAGAAGATTAAAT
The DNA here is from genome assembly GCA_947174965.1 of uncultured Ruminococcus sp. GTDB lineage: Bacteria > Bacillota > Clostridia > Oscillospirales > Ruminococcaceae > Ruminococcus. The sequence goes on from CAMWKY010000075.1 coordinate 2,923, forward strand.
GCTTCATTGATGCTTTTGTCTTTAAGCTGAGTGGCAGCCATTGTCTGATGACCTCCGCCGCCAAGAAGTTCCATTATTACCTGTACATTTACTGCTCCAAGTGAGCGTGCGGAAATATTTATGGTATTTCCTGTTTTATATATAACAAATGAAGCATCTACATTTGTAATGTTAAGAAGTTCATCTGCCGCCTGCGGTGCAACGATTCTTATATCATCACACTTGAAATCTGCTGTTGCAATTGCACAGTTTTTATGTATTTTTGCAGATGATACAATCTGCGACCTGTCTTTATATGCCTCAAACGAATTTGAAAAAAGAAGTTTTACTGCAACAGTATCAGCACCAAGTTTTTTCAGAAAAGCAGCAGCTTCAAAAGTGCGGACACCTGTTCTCATTACAAAACTTTTTGTATCAAGCATAATTCCGGCAAGAAGTGCCTCTGCATAGTATACGGGCAGTTTTTCATCATCAACAAACCGGAAATACTGTATAAGTTCCGTAACCATTTCAGAAGCAGATGACGCATAAGGCTCATGATAGAAAATAACTGAATTTTCAATAGACCTTACAGCACGGCGGTGGTGGTCGATTATCACGACAGATTTTTTCATATTGTCATATAGTTCATAGCTTTCAAGACAGTCAGTATTGTGAATATCAACAATTATAAGCAAGTCATTGTCGCCGAGAGAATCAAGAGCAGTCTGCGGAGTTATAAAAAGGTCGCCCTCTGTCTGCGATTCAACTCTTTCAATAAGATTTACTGCAAGATTTGCTGTTTTATCCACTACAATATGAACAGGTTTTCCGATAAGTTTCAAAGCTCCTGCCATACCGCATGAAGCCCCGACAGAATCAAGGTCGCCGAAACGATGTCCCATAATAAAAATCTTGTTGGAGTTCATTATAATATCCTGCATGGCATTTGCGATAATTCTTGTTTTTGTACGTGACATTTTTTCAACGCCCTTTGAGACACCGCCGAAAAAGTGATAGCCGTTTTCGGATTTTATTACAGCCTGGTCACCGCCACGACCTAGTGCCATATCAAGACACTGACGGGCAATTTTTTCGCTTTCAGCAAGTGTTTTTGCGCCCTGTCCTATGCCGATTGAAAATGTCAGCGGATATTTTCCGGCAATTTTTATATTTCTTGCAAGGTCAAGTATCCTGAATTTGTCCCGTATTTTTTCATTAAGATGACGCTGTTCAATTACAGCATAGAAAGTGTTTGATGAAATTTTCTTTACAAATCCGTTTGTACTGTTCATGAACTGTTCAATAAGCTGTTCAATTTCAACGGAAGCATGAGCTTTTTCACTTTCTTTAGCGTTCTGCATGATTTCATCATAGGTATCAATTGTGAGTATTACAACATTCGGGTGCGATTCCTCACATTCTTTTTTCAGATTAAAATATTCGGTTTCATCATGAAAGTATATTATAAGAAAAGAAATATCGTTCTCGTCAAATTTTTCAACAAAAGTTCTGTACATAGCTCCGTTTATACGGCATATGGGATTACCGCCTGACATGACAGAATCAATATCAAGCTTTACATATTCTTCAAAGTTAAGACCGAAAACATCAGAACCACGACTTATTTTATCTGAAAAGCTTTGATTATACCATACAAACTTTTTGTCCTCGCTTATAACGGCTATAGGTGCGGGGAGATTATTCATGTATTCTGCTGATGAGTTTTCAAGATGATTATTCATTTTCATCATATGCCGTATGAAATTTCTTGACCAGGCAACAGAAATAATTACAAGTGCAACAATAAGAACTACAGCGGATATAATTCCGCAAAGACCGTATACACTGTTATATCTGTACAGCGACAGAGATACAAATATCTGACAAATAAGAATTGCAAAGATAAGTGTAAAAAATACTGTCGGAAACTTTTTTTTCACGTCTTATAACTCCTTTCAGAAACCGTGCTTTATCATGTCTCCATGATTATCGGTAGAATCATAGGACTGCGTTTTGTCTTTTCATAAATATAATCTGAAAGAGCCTCTTTCATTTTTGTTTTCAGTGTGTTCCACTCTTTCATTTCAAAAGACGAACATTCATAGAGAGTACGATTAAGCTTGATTTTTGCGCCTATCATCAGTTCTTCCGATTCTCTCACATATACAAAGCCACGTGAAATAATATCAGGACCAGCAATAATTGTATTTGACGAACGCTCAATTGCTACTACAACTATAATAAGACCGTCCTCTGCAAGATGCTTTCTGTCACGCAGAACTATTGAGCCTACATCTCCTACTCCTAAGCCGTCAACAAGAACACGACCTGCCGGAACTTGTGCAACAACTTTCATGCTTACACCGTCTGTTTCAATGACATTGCCTATTTCTGCAATTATTATGTTGTCTCTAGGCATACCCATAGAATAAGCAAGGTCAGCGTGTTTTTTGAGATGTTTGTATTCGCCATGAACAGGGATAAAGAATTTCGGTTTTGTAAGTGTGTGAATTAGCTTTAATTCCTCCTGACAGGCATGACCCGAAACGTGTACCTCATACATAGCCTCATATACAACCTCTGCACCTGATTTCATAAGTTCATTTACTACACGTGTAACATATTTTTCATTTCCCGGAATAGGAGTTGCAGAAATTATGATAAAGTCCCTTGAAGTTATAACAACTTTTCTATGGTCATTCATAGCCATTCTTGTAAGCGAAGACATAGGTTCGCCCTGACTTCCTGTTGTTATGAGTACGATACGTTCGTTTTCGTATTGATTCATCATTTCAATATCAATCATAACACCGTCAGGAATTTCAAGATAGCCGAGTTCTATTGCCGTATTCATTACATTCACCATACTTCTGCCGAATATAGCAACTTTACGCTTGTATCTGACAGCAGAATTTATAATCTGCTGAACACGGTGAATATTTGAGGAGAATGTTGCAATAATGATTCTCTTTCCCTCACCCTGTTGAAACAGTCGGTCGAATGATTCGCCCACCGTTTTTTCAGAGTGTGTATATCCGGGTCTTTCGGCATTTGTTGAATCAGCCATAAGAGCAAGAACACCCTTTTTACTTCCAAGTTCGCCGAAATATGCAAGGTCTATTGTTTCGCCGTCGATAGGAGAGAAGTCTACCTTGAAATCGCCCGTATGGACAATAATTCCTGCTGGTGTATGGATAGCCATAGCAACAGCATCAGGTATAGAGTGGTTTACTTTTATGAACTCGACAGACATACAGCCCATTTTTGCACTTTCTCGTGGCTTTTTCACAATGATTTTAACCTGATTTATAATGCCTGCTTCTTTGAGTTTGCCTTCAATAAGTCCTGCTGTAAGTCTTGTTGCATAGACTGGAACATTTACCTTTTTCAGCAGATAGACAAGACCGCCTATATGGTCTTCATGTCCATGAGTTATAACAATTCCTCTTACTTTATTCACGTTTTTTTCAACATACGAAAAATCAGGAATCACAATATCCACTCCAGGCATATCAGCATCAGGAAATGCAAGTCCGCAGTCAAGAATGAACATATCGTTGCAACATTCAAAAACAGTCATGTTTTTTCCTATTTCGTTAAGTCCACCTAAAGGAATTATTCGGAGAGGTGTTTTTCTTTGCTTTTTCTCCTGTCTGGAGTGTTTTTCTTTTGTCTCTGCATTTTTTGCAACAGCTTTTTTTGTTTCTTTTGCAGTAATTTCAACAGGAGTTTCAGTTTTTTTCTTGCTTACTCTTTTTGTTGTACTGTTTTTTGCAGTTGGACGTGTTAATTTAGTTTTCTGGTTTTTTTCGTTCAATTGTTTAGCCTCGCTTTCTTCAGATAGTAATATCTTAATTGATTTAATTTAATACGGATACATACTAACAATAATATATATATAATTATACAAGAAATAATTATTTATGTCAAGACTAAAAAAGAGAACATTTACAGATAATTTAAATATTATGTTGTTTTATTTTTTCTGTCCATACTGCACATAGTTCTGATGCTGTTTCAGCGGATAAAGTCTGTGCAAGCAGAGAAATTCTGTTTTTTCCGCTTTGTGTGATAATTATACGCCCTTTTTTATCGTCAATGGTGTGATTTTTCGGTATATACTCCATGCCCGACAGAGTTATTTCACGTTTTGCACTTGCGATTTTCGGAAGTCTCTGAACTGTTTCAATCAGATTTTCTGCGATATGAGTACACATATACAGAGAATCACGGAGAAAACGTGTATTTTCTGCATTTTTCGGAAGTCCTGTTTCAGTGCTGAAACGTTTTATCCTGTCGGTATTGAGAAAATCCGCACCATAGTGAAAAGTATCGGGAAGCCATACGGTACAGCCTTTTTCCGTCTGATTAAGGCAGTATGCAAGCATTAACTTTTCATACGAGATAAAACCGATTTCAGCTGAATAAGCATTTACACGCTGTCCGTCGTCGGCAATCTGAAATACAAGTTTATCACTTTCTCCCGAAAAAAATTCAAGCCACAATGAGCGTACAGCTTTATTTCCACAGCTTATTCCTGCATCTATGATTTTTCTGTTGCCTAAAGAATCAGCAATATTATTGATGTAGATGCTGTTAAATGACGTTACGGAATGTATTCTGCCCGAACGTTCAGACGGTGCAGACGGTTCAGAATAAGCTATTTCTTTTAATATATGCTCATTCAAAGGAAGTCCGATATTTCCGAAAAATGACAGCTTGAGTTCTGAATCGCCGTTTATAAATATTCCGCAGTCAGCCGATAAGAGAGGATAGCCAAAACGGAATGACGGCATATCTGTATTTTCGCATACATATACATCTTTTCCACATTCAGAAATCCCACTGCATAGCGCATACAGAACAGGCAGACGATTAAAGCAGTTTGTGCCTATACTGAATCTTGTGAACAGTCTGGCAACTGTTCTGCCAAGTTCCGATGACTCAACGGACGATACAGGCTTTATAGCCTCACAATAGTTGTCCCTGAAACTGAAATATTTGTTTTCGCCGATATAACTCATTTTCAAATACTCCTTTGCTTTGTATTTTATGTATATTATTTTTGACTGACAGAGTAAAATTATTCCTTTTTCACGTTTTTCATTAACAGAAGTATACCTATAAGATTAGGAAATGCCATAAGACCGTTGAAAATGTCGGAGATTGTCCAAACTGTCGGGGCTGAAAATACTGCTCCTGATGCAGATACAAGAGTATATATTATACAGAAAAGTATATTTTCCGTTCCAGTAAGATAGCGGAATGAAATTTCTCCGCAGTAATACCACCCTATAATTGTACAGAGGGCAAATATTCCAAGTTCAGCAGTTATAAAAGGCATACTGTATTTTCCCAGTACAGCCGAAAATGATTCGTTCACCGAAAAATTTTCGGTGGAGCATAATAATGTTACAGCCGTAAGAGTACAGCATATTATTGTATCAAAAAATACTTCAAACATACTCCACATACCCTGTTTTTGCGGTGATGATTCTCCTGCGGAACTATGTAGAATTGGTGAACTTCCCAGACCTGCTTCATTTGAGAAAATGCCCCGTCTTATACCAACAGGATTTACCCCACTCCCCGCCCCCCCCCCCGGCAGCAATGGCGGTAGGCCTGATGTTGGTGGAAAAAAAAATGGGGGGGGGGGGGGGGGGGG
>CAMWKY010000076.1 GCA_947174965.1 uncultured Ruminococcus sp.
TTAGATTAGAGGCTAGTATAATTAAGAGAAAGCCCCTCAAGTGTCAGCACACTAACAAAAGCAGCAGACCGCTTTCATCACTATTATTATACACGATTTTTTTAGAAATATCAATAACTTTTTGAAAATAATTCACTTCCAATTCAAACAAAAATCCCTATTACTTACAATAGGGATTTTGTACACATTTTCTTTCAGCCTAAGCCTAAGCCAAGTCGAGGTTTCACTGTGCAACCCCTCCCGCAAGCTCAATCAGACAACGCATCTTGGCACGCCCTTTGACTTCATCGCTTCATAAAACTGCCACGACTGTTAAGTTTCGTCAGTCTTAATCGAAAACTCTTGTTTTCTAACCTCATTTCTGATGCTACTATATATTATACCCGATTTTTGTGAAAATGTCAATATTTTTATATAAAAAAGTCGTCAGTAAGAAATCTGACGGCTTAATTTAATATTGGCTGATTTAGAAGATGCTCTATCCCCTATTATCTTGGTAACTTTAATTTTCTGAAATACGATTCTGTTTCTTTTACTGTTATACCTGATAATGCTATCAGTGCCGTAACATTTGGAAGTGCCATAAGCCCGTTGAATATATCAGAAATATTCCATACTGCCGAAACAGCAAGATACGGAGCAATAAAAACTGCCAATATATAAAGTACTCTGAATACTATTGTCAGTGTCTTGTTTGAGCCTGTAAGATACGACAAACAACGCTCCGAATAGTAATTCCAACCAAGAATAGTAGTAAATGCAAAGAACATAAGGCAAATCATAAGCAGAAATGATGATACTTTTTCAGGAAACGGCAAACCATATCTGAATGCCGCATCTGTAATAGCAACCCCCTCAAGTTCAGGATTCTGCTCAATACAGCCCGATATTATAATTGAAAGACCTGTCATTGTGCATACAATAATTGTATCAATAAAAGTACCTGTCATTGTTACAAGACCTTGCCTTGCCGGTTCATTTGTCTTTGCTGCTGCGGCTGCGATAGGCGCAGAGCCGAGACCTGCTTCATTGGAGAAAATTCCTCTTGCAACACCTTTCTGCATTGCTGTTTTTATGCCATATCCCATAATACCGCCAGCAGCAGCATTAATGCTAAATGCGCTTTTGAATATCAGTGCAACAGCCGACGGAATTTTATCTAAATGAGTAAAAATTATAATCAGACAGCATGATACATATATAACAATCATGAAAGGAATCAACACTTCTCATATTATTGATATAGACTGTATACCGCCGATTATTATAAGTGCTGTAAGAATTGTCACTGCAACACCTGTAATTATTTGTGTGAATGTGTATTCCATGCCGAAAATGGTAACTGTATAGACTTTTTCGGGGTCAAAAAAGCTGTTTGTGGCAGAAGTTATACTGTTTACCTGTGTAAATGTACCTATGCCCATAAGTCCGACAAACACACCGAAAAAAGCGAATAATTGTGCGAGCCACGTCCATTTTTTGCCCATACCGTTTTCAATGTAATAGAAAGGTCCTCCGAGCATTTTTCCGTTTTTGTCAGTAACTCTGTATTTTATTGCAAGCAGACCCTCTGAATACTTTGTAGCCATACCGAAAAGTGCCGCTATTTCCATCCAAAATAACGCACCTGCTCCGCCTGTAGAGATTGCTGTTGCGACACCAACAATATTTCCCGTGCCGATAGTTGCGGAAAGAGCCGTGCATAATGCGCCGAAACTTGAAATTTCTCCCTCTCCGCCGTTTTCGTTGGAGAACATATATTTCAGTGCAAGCCACAACTGCCTTATCTGTACGCCTTTAAGCCGTATCGTGAGGAATATTCCGCAACCGATAATCAACAGAATAAGCGGTAATCCCCAGACTATATCATCAATTTGTTTTGTGATTTCGTTAAACGCTTCCACTAATAATATCACTCCAAATTATATATAAATTACTTTTTTACATTCATAAAAAGCATCTTTGCCGATTTTTCCTGATTCTTTGAGTTTTTCGGGTACTCTTAATGTAAGATTTCTGCAACTCCAGAACCCCTGCTGACAAATCTGCTGAACACTTTCCATTACTGTGAAATTTTCAAGATTATGACAGATACAGAAAGTTCTGTTTCCTATTCTGCTGATTTCCCCCAATTCTATGGATTCCATATTATAACAGAAATAGAAAGCTTTATCACCAATATTTGTACAGTTCGGAAATTCAAATCTGTTGACATAGCGACAGTTTTTAAATGCACTGTCACCGATACTTTTTACGTTTTTGCCCGATACGTTTCCTACAATACCCTTACAGTAGAGGAATGCTCTGCAACCGATTTTTTCAACACCATTGCCAATAACAAGCTGTTCAAGTCTTTCACACATTGCAAAAGCATCATTCCCGATAGTTTTAACGCTGTCGGGAATAACAATACTTTTAAGGCAGTTACAGCCCCAGAACGCCTTTTTTTCTATATTAATAAGACTTTCAGGAAGTTTAACATATCTTATACGACTTGTAAAAAATGCCCGTTCTCCGATTGATACAACGCCATCAGGAATAACAATCTTATCAGCTTTTGTGTCCTTGAATTTCAGAAGTACACCATTTTTTATTGTAAAAGTTTTATTTTCAAGATTCATTATTCAAGTACGGGAATACAAGCCATTGCATTAAGTTCCTCTGCTTTTTCTTTAGCTTGTGTGAAAGTGAGTTCCTTTGTTGTTATGAATGATGTACCGTTGTCATCTCTGTATGCACCCTCTCCGACTGCCTTGCAGTCAACAGGTACTCTGAAATACCACTTTGCAGAAAGTTCGTCAACAGATGCAACAAAGCTGTTGTCTGCTGAAGATTCCCACGTTTGAGAGAACACAGTAACTTTGTGCTTTACAGCTTCGATAACGTCACCGAGAACTGCACTTGCTGTCGGAAGTTTTCCTGCTCCACGTCCATAGAACATAGCTTTGTCGATACCGTCGGCATATACAAGAACTGCATTGAATACATCATTTACTCCTGCCATTATGTTTTCATGAGATACAAGCATAGGCATAACACAAGGAAGTATACGACCGTCCGCAAGTCGCCTTACAGATGCAACAAGCTTTACGGCGTGACCGAGAATATCAGCATCTGCAACATCACAAAGCTGAATTTCGGAAATACCTTTTGTATACACATTTTCGGGATAGACGTGCTTGCCGAATACAAGTGACGATATAATGCAGATTTTACGGCAGGCATCATGACCTTCAACGTCTGCTGTCGGGTCTTTTTCAGCATAGCCGAGTTCCTGCGCAAGTTTAAGTGCATCTTCAAAACTCATGTTGTCATTGTACATTTTTGTAAGTATAAAGTTAGTTGTACCGTTAAGAATACCTGCAACCTTATCAATATCATTTGCGGCAAGACAACGGTGCAGAGGTCTGATTATCGGGATTGCTCCACCTACACTTGCTTCAAAGAAGAAGTTGCAGTTATGTTCTTTTGCAGTTGCAAGCAGTATATCACCTTTTGCTGCGACAAGTTCTTTGTTGGACGTTGAAACGCTTTTGCCTTTTTCAAGGCACGCTTTTACAAAAGTATATGCCGGCTCAACTCCGCCCATGCACTCCGCAACTGCTGTTACTTCGTCGTCATTGAGAATATCATCAAAATTCTTTGTAAATCTGTTGCTGTAAGGCAAATCAGGGAAATCACGCAAATCAAGAATATACTTTATATCCATTTCACAGCCTGCGTGTTTTTCAATGCTTTTCTTATTCTTAAAAAACAGTTCTGCTACTCCTGAACCGACAACACCATGACCCAAAACCGCTATTTTAACTGACATAATTTTAAAACCTCCATTATTTTCATTCGGCAGAGATAATTTTTGCTTCGAGTACGCCCTCAAGTTCTGCAATTGCATTAAGAGAATCAAATTCTTTTGATAGTTCAGCAGTGAGACGGAGCGATATATTGACTGTTGCAACACTGTCTATAGGTACACTCTGGTTGACTGTCATTATATTTGCATCAAGTCCATTTAGAAATATCAGAACACTTGAAAGAACTCCGGGTCTGTCGCTTAAAAGCAAGAAAAGATTGACTATTTTCCGATTAAAAAGCTCATCATAAGAAAAAACGCTGTCTTTATACTTATAGTATGCACTTCTTGAAATGCCTACTCTTTTACAGGCAGAGGCAAAACTTTTTTCACCTTTTTGTGCCATAAGTTTTTTTACGTCCAGAACTTTTGTAAAAACATCAGGAAGTATCTTTGAATCAACAACAATCAACTGCTGTTTCTGTTCCATAATCAATCACCTGCTTTGCTGAAATAGTCCGCCATAGGAGTACAGTTGTATACTCCATAGAATACTATATCACTTTTTTTCTTTTTTGTCAAGAATTTTTTGCAATTTTTTCCGCATCAAAAAATCCTGCTTAAATTATCAGCAGAATTTGACAGATTATTAGAATATTGACAAATAATTTGTTTTGTGATACAATTATTTTATCATCAAAAACAAAGGAGCTTATTATGATTAAAAAAATTATTACATTATCGGCAGTCTGTTCAGTCGTATTATGCAACACACTGACCGCAAATGCAGTTGATTTTAATATATCGGATTTTGATATTATGGAAAGTCAGCTTTATCAGGGTACGGATATAAAATCACCCGATGACATACCCATAAATAACAGCATACAGAATCTTAGCAGAAATGTTATAAAAGTTATGATTGACCCCGGTCATTACGGAAAGTACAATCAGTCACCAGTATATGCACCATACTGGGAAAGTGAAATGACATGGAAGTTATCGAACTATCTACAGGCAGAATTGCAGGAACTTGGTGTACACGCCGATTTGACAAAACAGTCACTTGACGAAGACCCTGAACTGAATGACAGAGGATTTGCATCAAAGGGATATGATTTCTTTATATCAATGCACAGCAATGCAGGCAGTACATCTTCAGACCAACCGCTTGCTATAGTTTATCAGGATTTGCCATGGACAACTATTGATGATACAAGCAAGGAAATCGGTCAGCTTCTTGCAACTACTGTTGAAAAAGTAATGGAAACAAATCAGAAAGGCATCATCTATCAGCGAAAAGGCACGGAGGACTGGGACAGAAACGGAGTGCTTGATGATGAATGGTACAGCGTTCTTTTCGGCTCACGATTTGTCGGCACTCCTGGTATATTGCTTGAACATTCGTTCCATACAAATTACAGGTCTACTTTATGGCTTTATGATGACAATAATCTTCAGATGCTCGCAAAAGAAGAAGCAAGTGTTATTTTTGAATATTTCAATGAGAAAAAGCTTGCTGAAATGCCCGAAGATATAATGCTCGGAGACGTAAATCTTGATAATATTGTAGATGCCTCTGATGCCTCATGCGTTCTTGAGGAGTATGCTACTCTTTCCATAGGCAAAAAAGGCACTTTCAATGACAGACTAAAAGAAACAGGCGATATAAATAAAGACGGTGCTATTGATTCCTCTGATGCTTCTGAAATACTTGACTTTTACGCTTATACTTCAACTCATATAGAACAAACAGATATGCAGATGTGGCTTCAAAGCAAATAATTATTCCTTGAAATAAAACACCTTGCCTTTTGCACGAAATGGGAGATAGTTCCCCGACGGTATCAGAAAAGCGTGTTCATGGTGTATAGTGAGACTATCCTCAATATATCCGTCCGTTATTATAAGTATCGGGGCATTTTTCGGGAAATCCTCTGCATTTTCAAGAAGTTCGACAGCAGGTTGCAGAACTGTTCCTCCCCTGCCCTTTACTTCAACACGCCCTGCAATATCTTCGGGCGATACGTAGCCAATATCATATGGCATAGCATCACAGAAAACAACTCTCACAAGCGGAACGTCTTTTTCAACAGAGTAACTTGCTGTTGCGCCTAATGCTATGCCAATCATTTTCGCACTCATTGAACCTGATGTATCAATTATAACTCCGTAAGTACGGCTGTTTTCGGGAATATCCGCAGTTATCCAGCTTGGACGTGGTATGTCGGGTGTGCTGTTTTGCCGACGGCTTGGTCTTGCGTAACTTCGTCTTTTTTCAATCGGTGCAAAGTGTATATTAAACCACTCCGCAAGCTGTACGTCCCATGGAATCGGAGGAATTGACAAAGCCCGAATTTCCTCTATCAGTCCTGACGGAATAAGCCCCCTGCCGTTTCTGACGTGATATTCAAGTCCGCTTCTAAGTGCATTTTTGCAGAAGTCATCAAGTGAAACAGGCTTTATTCTTGATTCCGCAAATCCCTTGTCAAGAATATCGCCTTTTCCGTATCCACGCAAAGTATCATACTTTGACTTATTTTTCAGATTTTTTACAATAACATCATAAATTTCCTCTGCGGAATAGTCTCGGAGTGTTTCATCATAAAGAACACTACTTGGCATAACTCCCACCTGCATTTCTTTCAGCCAGCTGTTTATGACAAAATCACACGCAACATTCCACAAATACGGCTCACGCCCCTGACAGCGTTCATGATGCTGTAGTCCTGCATGGAGATACTCATGCGCAAGTACAAATTTCCACTCCTCCGAAGTCAGATTTGCCGATGAATTGACGTATATTTCACGCTCTGTAACATCTATAGCAGCAATGGAAATATCGTTGTTGAGTGCGGATTTACTGCCATAGCCGACTTCTATGATTTTAAATCCCGAAGCAAGTCCGCCAAGCAGTGGATAGTGATTTATAAACCACTCTGCCGACTTATGTTGAATACTCTTTCTTTCAACACTTCCTCCGCCTGCCTCATTGATAACATCATGCACGGAATCTGAAACAGCGTAAGCAAATTCTGTTGCATATGAGTTTTTCTGACTGCTGAATCTATAATAGCGTGATTCTCTCCAGTACATATCAGGTTCACCGACTTTTGATGTTCCGTATTTATTTGAATATACTGAAACTCCCTTTTGAAGCAGATTTTCATATATTTTTCTTTCATCTGATGCAAACAGTGAGTAATCATTAATCATGCAGGTAGGTGTGCCGAACTTTATATCCATGAGAAACTTTGTGACAAACAAATCACAAGCAAAATTCCAGATATTGCGGTCGCACTTCTCAACCCATTTCTGCTTGCCGTCAACATCATCTTCAAAATACCCTGGCATATTTTCTGATTCAAAATGCCCGAAACACAAATGAAGCATACAATGTGCAATGATATACGCCCATTCTTTCGGCTCATTGCTTATATAGGGATTTACAAGCACATATCCGTCGGAATAGCAGACAGCACTTGTTTCCTTTTTTAACTGGTCTTTTCGGGCTGTGGTGATACTTATATTAAGTCTGCGGAAAAGCGGGTGCTTTCTTATTATGTCAATTCCTGCATTAAGTCTTAACTCATTCGGGCTTAACTGATTATCAGCTTTCTTTTTTGCCATAAAAAATCACCTGTCATTCCTGATAAGTCTCGGCAAATCTCGGACAATCTCAATCATAAACCATTCAGGCAGTGTCTTGTCATCTTCAGATGATACCACCATCTGCGCAATCTCAAGATTTATATGCGACAACTCTTTTATCAGAGCTTTTGCACGGTGTGTAAGCTGTTGCGTTGTATGGTCAAGCTGTTGTCTGTTTTTCGGTAGTTCCATAAGAAGCTTTGCACGGAAACTTTGTGCGATAAAATAGAGTACATCTCTTTCACTCGGGTCGGACGGAAATCTTGCTTCACCTTTGATTATATCTGAAAGCAGATTTTTGTTGCTCAACTGCTTTACAAATGCAAGAAACATTCCTGCGTGACGTGCCGAAACAGAGCCGTATGCAAGCACTTTCAGTATACTTTCAGAGACTTCCTTTTCTCCTGCTCCATATTCTTTCAGCGCATCACTCAGCATATGCCACGAGCGTGGAGTTGAGTACGGTTCTTCATTTTTCGGCGGTTCGGAGAAAAGATGGTCTGGACGCTGTGTTATATAGTCGATAACCCACCTGTGTAAATTTTCATTGTAAGCCCAGTCAAGCCACTGCTCAGGATTTGCCACAAGCTGTACATGAAACATTCTGTTTACAAGTGCTGTAGACATGGTTTTTACGATTGCACCGTCTTGTGAGCGGTTACCTGCTCCGATTACAACGCTTCCTTTCGGCAAATGGTACTCTCCGATTCTGCGTTCGTGGATAAGACTATAAAAAGCTTTCTGCACTTCCTGCGAACAGGCGTTCAGTTCGTCAAGAAAAAGAACATACGGTTCTTTTCGTGCAATCATTTTAGGAGGCATAAAGCAAGATGTTTCACCATCAATTTTCGGAATACCAATAATATCCTCTGGCGCAAGCTGACTGCCAAGAAGTGAAACGCACGGCAAGCCTACATCATCAGCAAATTTCTGTACAAGTGCCGATTTGCCGATTCCGGGCGCACCCCATATAAAAACGGGTCTTATCGGTGATATAT
>CAMWKY010000077.1 GCA_947174965.1 uncultured Ruminococcus sp.
CCATTGAAGTTCCTGACCCTGAACACTGGGGCGAAACTAAGGAAAAGCGTGTTGTAGATGTTGATGCGACAAAGGTTGTTCAGCGAAAAGCCGATAAAATCCGTGAAGCCTTTAAAAAGTGGATTTTCAAAGACCCTGCAAGACGTGAGGAAATCGTTGAAAAATACAACGAACTTTTCAATTCTATCCGTCCCCGTGAGTTTGACGGCTCGGCTCTTAAATTCCCGATGATGAATGCAGATATTACTCTCCACGAACATCAAAAAAATGCCATTGCACACGCTATGTTTGGCGGTAATACGCTGTTTGCACACTCTGTCGGTGCAGGCAAGACGTTTGAAGTGATTGCAACAGCTATGGAAAGCAAACGTCTCGGACTTTGCACAAAATCGCTGTTTGCAGTTCCGAATCACCTGACAGAGCAGATTGGCGACGATTTTCAGAAACTTTATCCTGGAGCGAATATTCTTGTAGCAACAAAAAAAGATTTTCAGAAAGAAAACAGACAGCAGTTATTCGCTAAAATTGTTACGGGAAACTTTGATGCGGTTATTATCGGTCATTCACAGCTTGGTATGATTCCAATTTCCAAAGAACGTCAGGAAGCTGAAATACAGGCTCAGATTAACGATATTATTGAGGGAATTGCAGAACTGAAACATCAGGAGGGCAGCAAGTTTCAGATTAAGGCTATGGAGCGTACCAAGAAGTCGCTTGAAAAACAGCTTGACAAGCTAAATAAAAACCACGATGATACCATTACATTTGAGCAATTGGGTGTAGATAAATTATTTGTCGATGAGGCTCACGAGTTTAAGAACTTGTTCTGTCCAACAAAGATGAATAATGTGTCAGGTATCTCTAATTCATCTTCGCAAAAAGCACTTGACTTGTACCTTAAATGCCGATATTTAGACGAAAAAACAGATGGAACAGGTTGCGTTTTCGCTACTGGAACGCCCCTGAGTAATTCAGTGACCGAGTTACATACGATGATGAGATACCTTGAATATGACTTCTTGAAATCAAAAAAATTACAGCACTTTGATAATTGGGTATCGGTTTTTGGTAATCAAAAAACTGACTGGGAGTTAGCTCCTGCTGGAAATAAATTTAAAGAACGTACCCGTATCGCAAATTATACAGGTTTGCCTGAACTTATGAGTATGTTCAAGCAGATTGCAGATATTCGTATCGCCGATACGCTGAAACTTGATGTACCTGACTGCGAATATAAAATCGTTAATGTTGATGCAACTCCGTTCCAAAAGGAACTTGTGCAGGAACTTTCAGACAGAGCCGATGCTATCAATGCAGGAAATGTTGAGCCGACTATCGACAATATGCTTAAAGTAACCTCAGACGGACGAAAACTCGGTCTTGACCCCAGACTTATTGACCCGTCCTTTGAGGACAATCCCGAAACAAAACTTAATAAATGTGTTGAAAACGTTGTCCGTATTCACGCTGAAACTACGGAAAATAAGCTGACACAGATTATTTTCTGTGACTTAGGTGTACCGCACAAAAATTCTACTGATACTGAAAAGACTGACGGTGCAGAAGATAAGGAAGATAGTAAGTCATCGGCTGAAAGAGAATCACTTGAAGAAGAATGTGACTTCTGCGTTTATGATGATATAAAAAAGAAACTTATGGATAATGGTATTCCTGAAAGTGAAATTGCATATATTCACAATGCTAAAACGGAAAAGCAAAAATCTGAGCTTTTTGACAAAGTGCGTTCAGGAGAGGTGCGTGTGCTGTTGGGTTCAACTTCACGCGCACACTACGAACAAATAAATATATCAATTTTATGGCTCTTTATATGCTGAATACAATTTCAATCTCATTGCTGTTGTGCGAGATATAGACCGCCTCTATCATTTCAGCAGCAATATCATGCTTTTCCTGTACCGAAAGTGTATCCCATACTGCCAGCGGTTCAGCGAGGGGCTTTGCATCAATCGTCTTGTGTTTACGAGCTTTTGTCTGCAATTTACGTTCAAACTCAGACTTCTTAGCGTGGAGTTCTTTTATTCTCTGCTGAATGTAGGAAAACACCACATCATCTGCCTCTGCCATTCTGTCCATAAGGGAACGAATTTCAGCATCAAGTTTCAGAATATCCGTCTTAATGCTCTCAGTTTCCATATCGGGAGTTTCTTTCTGCTTACGGGCAATTTCAAGTTCATTCACACGCACTGTCATGGCTTCAAAAACCTGTTTCTCAATATCATCAATTCTTATTCTGTATGACCTTGCAGCACACTTGTTCACCGTATGCCAGCCACTGTCAACAAGGTATCTGTAGGACAGTCCCGACTTCCTACGCTGAATGTCAATAAGCACCGAAAGATTACACTCTTTGCAGCGGATAATGCCGACAAGCCATGAGTTCATTACTTTTCTGTTCGTGTGGAATGAAATATTATTCGCCTTTTTATCCTGTACTCTCAGCCAGATTTCAGGCTCAACAAGTCCTTCATGATAACCAACCTTGACATACTTTCCACCATCTGCATTATCATGAATAAAGACACCGTGAATACCATCATAGGTTTCAATATCGTCAATGATTTCATAGCCCATAGTCTGAAAATAAGCATACACCGATTTGTCAGCACGGACATAAACAGGATTTTTCAAAATCATTGAAAGAGAGCCTGTATTCAACTTACCGTTATGACTTCCGTTCTTACCGCCATATTCATCAGTACGAAGATAGCCGACTTTCTCCTGATGTTCACTGAAATATGTGAGAATGTCACGGAGAGAAGTTGACGGCTCTGCATACATTTCATAGGCGAGCTTTAACGCTCTTGCCTGTCCTGAGGGAACAAGTACAGAACCTTTCTTGCCGTTTACAGTCATACGCTCTGTTGTGTAACCGAAATTCATTAAACCACCCTGATAAAATCCCGTTTCACGACCTCTTGTATTGTACGCATCAGCAACTCTGCCTGCAATCGTTTCTCTTTCAAACTCCGCAAAGTTCAAGAGGTTATTCCTCATCATTCGTCCTTCTTTGGTGCTTGTGTTGAAAGGTTCAGACAAAGAATATACTGAAACACCAAGTTTGTCAAGTTCTTCACTCACATTCAAATAGTCACGAAGATTTCTGCTGAAACGGTCATACTTTTTTACGACAATACGGCTGATAAGTCCATCACGGGCATCACTCATCATCTGCTGAAACGCTGGACGGTGTTTGGTATCTTTTCCCGAAAAGCCATTGTCGCAGTACAAGCGGTACACACAGTCCTCGCCTACATATCTGATACAATCCTCCTTCTGCGATTCAATGGACAGCGAATTATTATCCCTGTCTGCTACGGAACGACGGACATAAATTGCCGTCACACCATTGTTGTTTACGATTTTCTTTTTCATAATCGACCTCCGATTTCCTGCAACCGACAGTCGATTTTGCTACATATTCATTATAGCACAAATCGGCTGTCATTGCAAGTATTTTTTTCCGAAATTTTTTATTTAGCAGAATGTCTGGTGAGAATATCATAAATATGGTTAATTTTCTCTTGCCGAATTACTTCGGAAACATTTTCAGGATAATTTATTTTCACCCAGATGCCCGAATCTGTGACGTACTCAACCGATTTTTCGGAAGTCGTGTTTGATATTTTGTTTTTCATAGCTTCTTTTCTCCATTTCGGAACGGCTTTGCTTTCTCTTTTTTCTTGCCGTTGAATTTTTATAAATCAATTATAGCATACTGAAAAGAAAAAATCCAGCCGCAAAATCAACGAAGTTCATACTGAAATTTCAAATTCAGTTCCGCAGACTGCACCGATGAAAATTAAACTTCAAATAAATTGAAATCACGTTGTAACGGCAATTTTTCCGATTTTTTCAAGTGAAAGTTTGATTATTCATGCAGAAAAGAAATTGAGAAATCGTATAGTACGAATCATAAAGAAACGGAGAATTTTTGAGAATGAAATCTCAAAAAAATGAAACGTCGCCCGCAATGGCGAACTCAAATGTAGCAAGCTCGGTATCGTGTGGGTACAAAGATTGAAAACCCACACAATACAACGCTTGTCAGGAAAATTTCCCTGAGACCCTGATTTTTTAATTGACAAGATAAAAGAAAATGAAAAAATGAAGAATAGGAACAAGCGTAATCAGTATATGAAAATAAGAGTAAGTCAGGCAGAAACAGACACTATCAAATGCAAGTTTCAGAACAGTGGAATACATAAATCAGTGGAACTCTTAGGCGAATAGATAAAAAACTCAAAAACTCCTTACGGATAAAAAACCGTAAGGAGCTTTTAATTTTTCACATATTCAGCGCACTTAAAGCGCAGTATCAGCGCATTGAACCCTTATAATTACAATAGAGCTGATTTCCTGAAACAGATAATTTCACGAAAACCTGTTGATTTTACCAGGAATGTACACTTGAATAATGCACTTTCCCTTGATAAAATTATACATGATTTCCCATAAGATTGCAAGTGAAATATACAAAATCAGCAATTTATACACATTAGAAAGAGCAGATATGTGTAATTTGCACATAATTAACTAGCTGGAGGGGCGCACAATGAATAAAATTAGTGTAAATATAACAAAACGTAAGGACGAAAGATACGTTGGTAAGTTCATTATAGGATATGATGATAATGGCAAGGCTCAGTATCAATATGTTTATGGCAAAACTTATGATGAAGCTGAACACAAAGTTTTAATTGGTAAAGAAGTGGCATCACGCTATCTTTCGGGAAGATATATCACTGTCAGCAAGATTTATAATAAATGGCTGAATGCTGTAGTAAACCGTATCAAGGAATCAACTTTTGCAAATTATAAAGCGAAGTTTGAAAAGCATATACTTCCTGAATTTGCCGATATTCCTTGTGCTGACCTGTCGGCAAGCAGAATAAATGAGTTTATAAACCAAAAACTTGCAGAGGGGCTTTCTGCAAGCTATGTAAGGGATATTTTTACGGTTTTCAAATCAATGCTGAAATACGCTCAGGAGGAATACGGATTTAAGCTCCCGCTGAAAAATGTCGTACTTCCAAAAACTGAAAAGAAACAGATTGAAAAAATCAGCGATGCGGAACAGAAAAGGCTTGTTTCGTATCTCAGGGAAAATATGTCCCTTACAGCTTTCGGAATCCTGATTTCTCTTTTTATGGGACTGCGTATCGGTGAACTTTGCGGCTTGAAATGGAGTGATGTGGACTTTGACAACAGGATTTTGCATATCAGAAGAACTGTTCAGCGAATCAGTTCAGCTAATGGCAACAGAAAAACAAAAGTAATAATCTCAACTCCGAAATCCGATACCTCTTTCAGAAGTATTGTCATACCCGATTTTCTTATGGAATACTTTGAAAAATTCAGAAATCAAGCTGATTTCTTTATTCTGTCGGGTTCGGATAAAGTCATTGAACCCCGTACTATGCAGTACCGTTATAAAAAGATGCTGAAATCTGCTGAAATAAAAAATTATAATTTTCATAAACTCCGCCATACATTTGCTACAAATTGTGCAGAAAAAGGCTTTGATGTAAAAACGCTGTCTGTAGTTCTCGGTCACAGCAATGTAAATCTTACACTTAACCGATATATCCACCCTGACCGTTCCCACGAGCGGAAACTTATGAACAGTATGTGTATGTGCATTTAGTTGTAATTTGTTGTCAAATCAGTATCTTGAAAATTGAATATGTGCAAATCTATGCCATTCTGAGAAGTTTTCATAAATTTATCTGTTTTGAGAAAAACATTATTTGTATTATACCATTTATCACATATTACATACATAAGATTGAGGTGGAAAGAATGAAAATAACTGATATTATAAAATATGAGGGTGATAACAGCACTTTCGTCTGGAAACACCCTTGCGAAGACTTTAATACATCTACACAGCTTATTGTACATGAGTCTCAGGAAGCACTTTTTTATATGAATGGTCAGGCTCTTGATTTGTTTGGTCCTGGCAGACATACGCTTGAAACTGAGAATATACCAATGCTTCGCAGATTTCTGAATATCCCAACAGGTGGCAATACACCATTCCATTGTGAGGTATATTTCATCAACAAGACCGAGCAAATGGCAATTCGCTGGGGAACAGACAGCAAAGTACAGTATGTTGAGCCTACATACGGTTTTCCGCTTGCCATCGGTGCAAACGGTGAAATGTCATTAACTGTTGATGATTCAAGAAATTTATTGATAAGTCTGGTTGGTACAGAGGCGATACTTGACCGCCAGCATCTCACTACATATTTCAGAGCATTCTTGATGACTCGAGTAAAAACCTATCTGGCACAGGCAATGAGAAACAAAGCTATCAGTATTTTTGAAATAGATGAACGGCTTGAGGAGTTCTCAAAGGGTATTCATGAAAAACTGAAGCCTGACTTTGCCGAATATGGTGTTACTCTTCGAAAATTCTTCGTTACTGGAATCGTTAAACCTGACGGAAGTGAGCAGTATGAGAAATTTAAGGAACTTCATTTCCGACAATATGCTGATATTGCCGAAGCAAAATTACAGCAGCAAGTTGGCATTATTGAACAACAGACAGCAGCTCAGCGGATGGTGATAGAGTCGCAGGCAATAGCAACAAAACGTCAGCAGGAAGGTTATACATATCAACAAGAGCGTGGCTTTGATGTGGCTGAGCTGACAGCACAAAATGAAGCAGTGGGACAATTCACTAATATGGGCATCGGACTTGGAACAATGGCAGGTGTTGGAAGTGTTGTAAGCGGAGTTGTCGGAACGGCAATTAACGGCGCAGTTGAAGGAATTAACAATCAACCGCCTACAGTTCCAACAACTACAGTCAAACGCTTCTGTGATAATTGTGGTGCAGAGATTGAATTAAGTGCATTATTCTGTGATAAATGTGGTACAAAACAGGAAGCATCTCCACTTACAAAATGCCCTGACTGTGGATTTGAATTTACCCGACCTGGAAAATTTTGTCCGAAATGTGGATTTAAAAGGGAGGGCTGACAATGAAACCGAGTAAAGCTCCATATATTATCATAGCAATCGGATTTATCGCTTACAATCTGCTTTCTTTTGTAATACCAAGCGAGAAAACAGGAGCATTCTGGACAACATATGTTTTTGGTATTATTTCTTTTGGAATTGTGGCATTTGCATGGAAACGAGCAATAGACAATGGAAAAGATTTTATAAGCCGCTACTATAAAATACCACTTGTGCAGCTTGGATTTGCATATGTGATAATATCTGTTGTGTTAATGCTGATATTCAAGTTCGTTACGATAGCTCAAGTATGGACAGCAGTTTTGATATGCGCATTACTCTTGTGCATTGTTTGTATAGGATTTATTACAACAGATTCTGCTATAGAAGCAGGAATACAGGAAATAGAGCGCATTGAGCAAAATATTAGTAAGAAACGCAGTTATATCAAGAACTTGCAGATTGAAGTCGAAATGCTTGCTGAAAAAGAAACAGATGCCGAGATAAAGAAAAAACTGACGATACTTGCTAAAAAGATACGACTGAGTGATCCAATGAGTGATGATTCAGTTTCCGATTTGGAACAAAATCTTATAGATAGGGTATCAGCTTATGATATGAGCAGCGACAAAACTGCTGCAATTGAGGAGATTGAGCAGATATTGCTCAAACGCAATAAGAAAATTAAAGCACTGAAAGGATAAATATGGATAATAATGAATGGATTGAAAGAGCAAAGGGTAAAATTATTAATTTACCAATTGGCACAAAATTTGAAGTTAAAGAACTATTTGAAGAAATTGATTGGAAAGCCTTATCTCGTGGTGAACGTGTAATGTTTGGTAAAATATTTGCCAATGAAGTGAGGGAAGGAAAAATTTCGAGTATAATTGCTTTAGAGCGTGGAAGAAATAATCATTCAAAATATGAAAAACAAGGAGAATAATTATGAAACAATTAACTTGCGAAATGTGCGGAAGTATCGATTTACTTAAACAGGACGGTGTATTTGTATGCCAGACTTGTGGAACAAAGTATTCAGTCGAAGAAGCTAAGAAGATGATGATTGAGGGTACAGTTGAAGTTTCTGGAACGGTAAAGGTAGATAACACCGATAAACTCAAGAATTATCTTGAAATGGCAGAAAGTGCTTATCAAGCTGGAAATAAAGGTGAAGCCGAAACATACTGTAATCGTGTAATTGAAATTGAACCACAGAACTATAAAGCTTGGTTCATGAAAGGCAAGGTTGCAGGCTGGCAGTCTACTCTTGCAAATGTTCGCTTTGAAGAAAGTGTGCAGTGTTTTTCTAAATCAATTGACTATGCTCCTGAATCTGAAATTGAAGAGATTAAAAAGAATGCAACAGCTGAAATAACTGAACTTTCTCTTGCTCTTATAAATCTCAGTTG
>CAMWKY010000078.1 GCA_947174965.1 uncultured Ruminococcus sp.
TAATTATTCCTCTAAAAATATTATCTCAAATGGCTTCAGTTTCTGAAGTTCTTTTTAAATCAGCATGAACAATGGAAAAAAGCTTACTAAATATCGGCATCTTGTTTCCCATATCAGCAGAAAAATTGTCATTCCGAAAAGGCACAGACGAAAGAGAAATGTTTTGTCGGTGCTTTTCTTTATGTCGATTAATATTGAAAACAGTATTGTAAAATGGCTGAAAAACGATATAACATAGAAAACGTTTGATGAAAAAAAGGGATTATAATAGCTTGCCATAAATGTAGTATTTTCCCATGTATACGTAATTTTTTCGGCAAGATGATGTAGAAATCCGCCGAAGCCCTGACTGTTCAGCTTCTCGCACAATCTGTCAAAATCAGCAGATTTCTTTGCAGTTCCTATGAAACTTTTTGTATACAGAAAATCTTCACGGTTATAGCCTCCTCTTCCATCCGCACTCATCATAATCCAGTGTATAAACGGAAAACTTTTCTGTTTCAGCGTTTCATGACTTATATGCAGTATTTTCAGGGCAGATTCTGAAACAGCTTTGACTGAAATAATACAAGGGAGTGTAACTGCTATAAAATCCTTGATTTTCAGACGGCTTGAAATCATATCCATTATTATTGCAATAAGCAGTACAAGTGAACTCCCTTTCATTTTATATGCAAGTCCTACAAATGCACTGCTTAATATAAGCAATGATATTTTCTGCACTTTTATATATTTCAGGTAAAAATACGCTGATGCCATTACTAAAGGCATAGCCATTGAATCCGTATAGAAAAAGCAGCTGTATGTAACAAACGGAGTGAAGAGTATTCCACGAACTGCACAGACAAATGCTCTTGATGGTTTATGAACTATCTCTGCACATCTGCACATGAGAATATATGACAGATTCAGACTAATTATATTTACAGCTATCGGCAAAAAATTACTCATATTCCCTGTCAATGCAAATTCAATGCGGTATAACAGATAAATCACCATAAAAAGCATATGGTTATTAGGGTAAATTTCAAAATAATCAGGCTGATAGTCAGGGAGATTTGTTGAAATATCAAGTCCAAGAATAAGATTTTTTGCTCCCGTGCATACATAAAGCAGGTCATTTCTCGGCACAAAATCGGAAAGTATTGCTGATATTAGCTGAACTGTAAAAAGAATTATGCTCATTAATACTGTTATACGTCTGTATTTGCTGATGTCCATATCAATTGATTCAAGCTGATTCAGTTTCCATGCAATAAACAGGCATACAGCCGTTCCAAACGGGACAATAAGCCATGAAATCGGAATAGATTCTTTGTGGCTGATTATACCGTACACTGCAAACAGAATACAGAGAGAAAAAACAGTTATCAGCGGATAATTAAGATATTTTACCAGATATTTCATTCTGATGCCCTCAACTCTTTCAAACCGACAACTACATGACGTTGTGTGCCGTCATCGGTACAAGTTATAATGGTAACTCTGTCATCATCAAAATCATCAAGAACCCACGTTTCATTCGGCTCAACTATAAAATGCTCCGTAACAGTATATGTATAGCACTTTTTTTCTTTGTCATAAAGAAAAATCTCCATTCCAAGTTCGACATTTTTCAGATTATTGAAATACTCCTTGTAAATAGTACTGCTATGCCCTGCAATACAATAGTTGCCTGAACCTGTGTCGCCTGTTCCGATAAAATGCCCGACGGCTTTAGCTAAAGTCTTGTTGTCTGTACCCTCAAGAACAGGTGCTTTAATTTTAAGAGCGTCAATTTCAACTACAACATTTTCTTTGAACATGATTTGTCTGTTGATTTCCCTATAGATTTTTCTGATACCGTAAAAGCCTATAACAGATGTCCCGATTATTATAGCAATGAGCCCTGTTATAAACAGAGCCCATTGTTTTTTTGTACGCTTTTTGTCGGTATCAACAACAAGCTTACTTCTCATATTCTTCACGACGGATTACACCAGAGATTTTTACAACGCATAAGCCAAATCCTGTAAGAATAAGTGCAAGGACAGCAATCAGAATATTTTTCATTGAGTTGTTGCCTGTCTGTGGAAGATTTACTTCTTCATTAGCTGAATTAGTACCAACACCCGTA
Organism: uncultured Ruminococcus sp.; assembly: GCA_947174965.1. GTDB lineage: Bacteria > Bacillota > Clostridia > Oscillospirales > Ruminococcaceae > Ruminococcus. The sequence goes on from CAMWKY010000078.1 coordinate 2,117, forward strand.
TCCGGATTGATTGTGTAAGTATCAAGCACTTTTCCTTCCTCATCAGACAATGTAATTTCATACATACCGTCTACATTCTCAACAAGTTCAGCATTTGCAGCTGTAATTTCTGTTGTATTCTTATAATCATTGATTGCCCACTGACAAAATTCATCGTCCGAAGCAACATGACCATTGTTTGCTGCTGTAGTTGTTGCTACTGTTGTAACTGGCTTTTCTGTAGTTGTTACAGTTGTGGTTGTAGTTGATTCAGTTGTTGCAGTTGTCGTAGATGTTGTAGCAGTTGTTGTCGGATTTGTTGTAGTTGTAGTTGTCATGGTTGTGGTTGGCTTTGTAGTAGTTGTTGTAGCTTTTGTTGTGGTTGTAGTCGGCTTTGTGGTAGATGTTGTAGCTTTTGTTGTGGTTGTAGTTGCTTTTGTTGTAGTTGTTGTAGCTTTTGTGGTGGTTGTAGTTGGTTTTGTGGTAGATGTTGTAGTTTGAGTAGTAGTTGTTGCTGGCTTTGTTGCTATATCAACTTCAAACTCATCATTTTCAAGCACATTCTGATAAACATACTTCAATGAATCCTTTACAACATCAATTTTGACATCAACAGCATTTCCTTTAGCATCAATTGCCGATACTGTACCAATATCCAGACTTTCATCACCCTTAAAGAGTGATTTGGAATCGGACATATAGATATTCAGGCAATTTGTCTTAGCATTATATCGGTATTCTGAAATTTTTATGCTGTTTTCAGAGTTGAACTCAAAAGAAATATCAGCATCAACATCAGAATCAACTTTCAGGCTTAACTGTACAGCAGTAACTTCGCTTATATCTTCATAATTGGCAATCAACTGTACATTGTTTGATTCGTCAATCTTAATATTGCTTAAAGCTTTTGCACTGACAGTATTAAGAGAAAGCATGATTCCGATTGACAATGTGGTGAATGCACCCATTAAAACCTTTTTTAACATAACTTACTCCTTTTCAGTTGTTTCGTTATTACCGCTCAATGTAATAGTAGGAAGTTTATCCTTGACAGGAACTTCTTCAAAGAGAGAATCACTGACCATACGCTGACCCTCATTTGTAAGAGCATTGTTTACTCTGTAAAGTTCAACACGAACTGTTTCAGGTAATTTTATACTTGCCATATCTTCAGGCTCAATCCAGTAAATCCATGTACCGTCTGAAACGTCTGTAATATTTTTTCCGTCAGGAACATCTGCTAAAATAATCTGTTGAGACTTAATGTTATTATCAGCATCTAATCCGCCGACGATATTTCCGTTTCCGTCGTAAAGGATAACTGCATTGTAAGCAGGATTACCCTTATAAGAACCAGTGAATACAAGTGAATCTTTCGCAATAACATCATCTGCCTTGTCACCGTACTTGTAATCTTCGCCAAGAATACCAATTACAGCTGTTGCTTCTTCACCTGCTCTGCGGAAATCAACATTATCTCCTGTTACGCCGAGAACATCAAGTTCAGCAATTGAAACTGTCTTGCCGTTTTGATTAAGAAGTACAAGCTTGACTGCTGTTGCAGAATATGTGCTGATGTACTTTTCATCATCATTTGCAAAATAAACTGTTTCACTGCCTTTGAAAGTACCGCTTGCTGTAAGAACCCATTCATCATCAGTCATTACATAAACTTCGTAATCGCCGACAGATTCACCCTTGCCTGATGTGTACTTCATTCCAGTTGCAGTGATAGTCTTGTTGAAGTCGATAACGATTTCAGCACTATCACCGGTTACCTTCGGAGCGTAAACTGTAGCCAGCTCATTATCAACAGCAAGTTCTGCCGGATTGCTCTTTGTCTGTTCGCATGGCATTTCATCTGTAGCATCACTTACAATGCTTTCAGCTTCAAGATTTGTTGTTGAGATGCTCCAGTAGGATTTGTCAAGACTGCCGTCATGTTCAATCTTAACCATTTTTGTTTCGTATACTGCTGAACGGCAAAGGTACTTATCAATAAGTGTAACCTTATAGAATAAAGCACGGTTGTTGAGTGTTGTAACTGTATCTGTAAATTCAGAACCAGTTGCAAATCCAACGGGAACTTCTTCAACTTTTCCGCCTGATATAGTGCAACGTATTACTTCATAGCCGAGTATGTCATCTTCAGGAATATCAGCAGATGTAAACTTGAGGTCAACTTTGTTTGCAGATTTGCCGATTTTAACATCAACATCTTTTATTGCAGAAACTGCACTTTCATCACCTAAAACGCTTCCTTTTCCATTAAGTGCGTAAACACGTGCATCATCATTTGCATAGAAGATAGCTCTTGTTTCCTTTTCAAACTGTGATGCGTATGCAATAGTAGTTTCATCAGGAGTTTTTCCCCAGCGTTCAAAGAACTCAAGAACGTTCTTTTCTGCTGCCGCACAAGCAAGACGCATAAGCTTCTGGTCTGAATTGCCGTCAAGTGTAAGTGCTATATCGCTAGGTGCAGGAGCAGCCTTTGGATTTCTTGAATAAGTGTCAACTCTTGCATAGAACAGATTTTTCATCTGCTCATCATAGTCGGAATAAGTCTTATAGTTAAGACCCTTGTCATATGCAAGATGCAACTGCCAGTACATACCAAGCTGTGTTGCAATGTTAGGACAATTTCCCTTTGTGCCTGAAGTTACTTTGCTGTAGATATTGTTATACTGGAAACGCATACCAGCATTTGTATCTTTTGCTTGCGCAAGCTGAGCAAAATAGTTGTTTGTGATTTCTGCTACAGCATAGTCGCCCTGATTGATACAATGTCCGATTTCGTGAGCAACACCCCAGCCGAAATAATTTCCGCTGACATATTTTCCGTCCTCATCTGCAACTACAGAATTACAATTTACCATGCCTTTTGTTTCAGGCCATTCAATTCCGATATGATTGCCAGAAGCATACATAAATGCACCTGAGAACATACGCTGATAACGTATATTGAGATGTCCCTTAGGAACCTGATTTATTTCTGCTGGTGCGGACTCATTCAGACCCTTATGCTGATAGAACAGATACATCATATCTTCCATAGCTTTCATTGACTTAAGAATAGTTTCAGCACGTTCCTCGGCAGTGCCTTTTCCTGCTCCGGCAAGTATCTGCTGAGCCGGCAGAGAGAACATCATTGTATCAAGCATTATATCTGATGCACCTAAAATACAATTCTTGCTGTCATAGTCGTAATCAATATACTTGTTGCCTGAACCTTTGTGAGTTTCATTATGAAGTTCTTCCATTTTCGGGACGTATTCGTCCAGTTTATTTATATACGCAACTGTTCTTTCCATACGTTCATCTTCATCAGTCACTTTATACAAATCAAGGAAAGGAACTTCCGAACCGCCGGTTACACGTACTGAATAGTCTTCACTTGCATTGCTTGCGCCCTGATACTGAATATACAAAGCACCACCAGATTCAAAACCGGCAATTGTACTCTTTGATAATTTGAACGTATTTGCACCGACTTTGAGATTAGCACCGTCCAGAGTAACTCCGCCTGATTCAGAGTGATATTGTGTAACGATAAGACGTAAATCTGTGCTGTCACCTGTTTTCTTCTTGTCGCTTCCGACATAAACTGTAACTTCTTCTCCTGTACCAATAGAAACACCGAGCGGCTGCCATGCGTTAAGACCAGAGAATCCACGACTTGAATCTTTTGTAGTGATTTCCTTATGTATTTTTATAGGACTGCTAATTGATTCAGCATTAAGAATTTTTTCTGCTGTTTCAAGTTCACGGAGTAAAGCATCTGCATTAGGATTGATTTCACCAAATTCATCAGGAGTATTTACTTTCTGACGCAGAAGCTCAATAGTTCTGTGAGTAACGTTGTCTTTCAGGACTGTATGCAGATTATCAACATACAAGTCCATGATTTCGTCCATAAGTTCATCATAATAATAGAAGTATGTTTCAGAAATAGTAACAGGAGATGTAAGATAACGTGCAAGACCAATTTGAATTTTGCTTGCTGTTATCGGACTTGAGAACTTGAGGACGTAATAATATCTTCCCTCTGAATCGGTTTTTCTTACAGAGATATTAGCATAAGAATCAGTAATACGACCTGCTTCGTTTCCGTCCTTATCCCACCATCTTAAATTTGTATAGTCAATACTTGCTGTTGTGAGTATGCCGATAGTATCCATTTTATATTCCTGGTCAAAGGTATATATCAGACCATTGTTGCCAAGATTGTTGAATCCGCCGTCGTCCCATGTAGCTTTTGAGTAATATGAAGTTGCATTGCCATCAACAACACCCCATGCAGTATTGCTTGAATCTTCATCAAGTTTGCTATTTATCATTTCACCGCCGTTTCTTGTAACAGAAACAATATGTGTTTTTCCCGGAGTTCCGTTTTCATCACGGTTAATCAGATTGTATTTCGGCATTTCAGCAGGGTTAAGGTCTGTTGTTTTTGCTGAACTATGAATTGATTCCGGACTTTCACCAAGTTCATTAACACCTATAACATAAACTTCATATTCTGTAAGGTCTTCTAATCCTTCAATAGTATAGCTTGTTGCTGTAATATCTGAAATCTTAGTATATTTATCATCACGGCCTCTTAATTTGTAGAAAACGTTGTATGACTGTGTATCGTCCATGTTGCTCCAGCTAACCTTAATTCCCTTATAAAGTCCTGATGCTTTTACATTATCAGGCTTATCGGGACGTTTAGTTGGTTTCGGAGTAACATCAACAGCATCACAATAACCACTTTTCCATGTTCCGTTTACTGACTGTACACTTACTTTATAAGTTGTGTAATTTTTAACGTCATCTCCGCCGAATGATGAAACAGTAAATGAATTTGATGTTGACATAAATGTTTCGGACTTACCACCCTGTTCAACTTTTATTTCATATCCTGTTATGTTTGTGCAAGGCTGCCAGCTCAACTCAAACTTTTCACTTCCTGCCTTTGCTGTAAGATTTACAGGAATATCCATTTCAGGTTCAGGAATACGGCTTTCCATTCCATTTACAAATTCAACTTTACTGATTTCAGCAAGATTATTGCTGTTCTGCATTGCAGTAATAGTCAATGTTACTTTTTTTACTGCAATCTGATTTCCAAGATGAAGTTTAATACTGCCATGTTCGTCAATCTCTGCATAAACGTCACTTTCTTTAAGCAGATAGTGAACTTCGGATTTTACAGGAACAGAGACTATATGTTCTTTACCGTCATCATCAGTATATGTAACATCAATATAAGCCTCATCTACGGGGTTATCAATACCAGTCTCAAAAGTAACGCCGTCAATCAGAGAGGCTTCACCGTCTTTGAGCAGGTCAAATCCTATAGATATTGGATTTTCCTCTGAAATTTCACCACTTTTCGCAGGGAACAGAACGATTTCATCATCACCGCTCAATACTTTTTCAACATCGCCCTCTATGATTGTACCGTCCAGAGACTCTACCTTAATAACAGCAGGTGAGATAAATTCTTCAACTGTTGCTGTAGTGTCTTTATCCTCATTATAGGACTTTGAGAAGAACGCCAAATCAAGCAGATTTGTTTCTTTATCATAGTTAAGGTCGGTTGTAAAATCTGCTGATACAGTTTCGCCGTCAATAGCATCTATCAATATATTTTTATCTTCGTCATCAATTTTTCCGTCGCCATTGACATCACCAATCATAAGGAGACCCGGGTGAAGTTCGCCTACTTCATAGGTATATCCTTTACAGAAACCGGCAGTAAGCTTTAAAGAATACATTTTCTGTGCTACAGTTATGGACTGACTGAAAACAGCAAATCCTGGAGCAGTTACAGTAAGAGTGTATTCGCCGTCAGCAAGGTTCTCAAAACTGAACTTACCTTCATTCAGATTGTCAGCACTGATAACGCCGTCCTGAGAATAACCGTCATTATTGCTTAATTTCACAATAAAATCGATATTATTATTTATCGTCAGAGCTAATCCAATTGTAATATCAATTCTGCCTATAGCATCATATGATTGCTCATCGTCGCTACCTTCCTGCAAATTATCAGCATCAATTTCTGTTATTTCAAGTGATTCCTCTGACAACACATTGATATTGTCATTGTTGTAGACAACAGATTCACTGTTATCCAGCGATTCGCCAATATCACCAATATCAGCAAAGGCAGCTCCCGCACTTATAGCCTGCGGAAAACTGTATACCATAGAAAACGCCATTAAGAAAGCAATTTTTCTTTTAAAGCTATGTTTTCTCATAATATATCGTTC
>CAMWKY010000079.1 GCA_947174965.1 uncultured Ruminococcus sp.
ACATAATATGGTAGAATAAATTATAAACTTTTTTGAAAGGAATATCAAACGTGGGTACAATAAAAAATATTACCGAAGATTTTATAGTCAGCCTTGCTCCGAATAGTACGGCTGTCACAAATGCAAAGAAAATTTCACGTACAAACGCATTCAGAAATCTGAAAAAAACAGATGATGATACATTGATTTACGGCGAATGTAAAGGCAGTGGCTCAAAGCCTTACTACACATCAGCCGATTTCATGGGTGATACACCTGTTTTCCGCTGTTCGTGTCCAAGCAGACAGTTTCCTTGCAAACATAGTCTTGCAATAATGTTCGACTATATCGCAGGAAAAGACTTTGAAACAAGTGAAGTTCCTGAAGATATTGCACAGAAGCGTGAGAAGATAGAGAAAAAGGCAGAAAAAGCAAAGAGTAATGACCCTTCAAAACCGAAAAAGGTGAATAAGTCGGCTGTCACAAAAAAACTGAAAAAACAGCGTGAAGGACTTGATTTGGCTGAAAGTTTCGTCAATGACATTCTTTCAAGGGGTGTTGCATCAATAAATAATGCGTCGATTTCGCAGTATCAGTCACTTGCAAAGCAGTTAGGTGACTATTATCTTCCTGAACCGCAGGCTATAATGCTTGAAATAATCTCGCTTGCAAAAAATATCTCACAAAAGCCGACTGACAGAGATATGAATATATTTACAAGATTATGTGTGAAACTTTCTGTTTCTGTCAGAAAATGCAGGGACTATATTGACAAGAAACTTGAAAGCGGTGAGGTTTTGCCGGAGGACAGTATTCTGTATGAAGCTATGGGAAATGTCTGGAAACTTGAACAGCTCAAAGAAATCGGCTTATACAAGCAAAATTCTGAAATCATACAGCTTTCTTTTACGGTTATCAATGACCCTGCACACGAAAGAGATACGGATTTAGGCTATTGGATTGACCTTACAGACGGTGAAATCTGCAAAACAGAAAATAAACGTCCATACAGGGCAAAAGGCTACATAAAAGAGGAAGATTCATTTTTCGGTGTATATCAGATTCCCGAATTATATCGTTATCCCGGTGGAATGAATCGCCGTGTACGCTGGAATAATGCAGATGTGAGAAATCCTCAAAAATCGGACTACGAAAAAATCGTATCTTTTGCAGAAAATTCACTTGCAGATGCAGTCAAAAAGGCAAAAAATGAACTCAAAAACACTCTTTCAAGTCCGACTGTTGCAATGCTCATAAGATACGACAGAATTGAATTTGCAGAGGACGGACACGCTGTACTTAAAATTGGCGGTGAAACAATTGAACTGAAAAACAATGACGAATACTCCAGCGTTACGGACGTTCTGAAACTTCTTGACTGCGAAAAGTATAATCTTGATAACTGCGCAGTTTTCGGGGAACTTTTCTACCCTCTTACCGACAGAAAAATATATCTCTGTCCGCTTGCAATCGTTACACCTGACGGAATAATCAGACTTTGCTGAAAGGAGAACTACAATGGATATATCGCTTTTTTATCAGTTATGGGACAGACTTTGTGCATCTGCTGTTACGGGCTGTTCTACATTAAACGAGGACTTCCGACTGAAACGTGCTGTTGAAGCATTTGAGCCACTTTCAAAGGCAAATAAAGTCTTTGCAAAGCTTTACAATATGTGCAGTGAGCTTTTTACGTCCGAAAATCCTGCTCCGCTACTTGCCGACTGTATAGCATTATGTGATGCGCTTGCTGTTACTCAGGCTACTTTCAAGGACAACAGCGAAACTCACGAAAATGAGGGAGTAAAAGGCTGTGAGGTACACAATTTAAGATACTCCGACTTGAATCAGCCGATTTCTTCTTTTGTCAATCAGTCCGTAAATAATTCGTGCAAAGACCCCCGTGTACTTAATTTATTCCTGAAAAATATTAATTCCTCACACTCCGTTTTTGAGGAAAAATATATTCTGAAACTCGGCAGAAGTATAATTCCTGCACTTAAAAATCGTCTTGACTTATCAGACCAGAAAGAAAGAGGACTTATTGTTAAATATATCGGAATTTTAGCAGGTGCGGACGAAAATGACTGGTATCTTGAACTTATTGAGAACGAAAATAATCCGCATCTTGTAAGGGAATCTGCTGTTGAATGTCTTGCTTATGACGCTGGAAATGCCGAAAAACTGCTTGAAATATACAAGACGGAAAAAGTTGTTATGAAAGATAAGTCCGCTATGGCACTTGTAAAACTTAATGTACCCGAAGCTGATTTTGTACTACAGAAAATAACGTCGGGCAAATTTGCACAAAAAAATGTACCGCTGATTGCAATGTCACGCAATAAAATAGCTGTTGATTATGCACTGCAAAGGGCAGAGGAAACAAAAGAACTGCTTAAATCCAAATCATATTCTGCGCATAATTTTGTAGATGTATGGAAAATGCTTGCAAACAAGCCAGAGGCAGAGGACATTATTCTTGAACTTGTCAACCAGAAAGAAAGCAATGAGGTTTTTATTGCAAGTATCTGTGAAATACTCCTACAGAACATAGCAAGGAATGATGACGAAGTTTTCCGCAAGATGATTGAAAACCTCTACAGCAGAGACAGTAAAAATTTTACACTGCCTTATATGTACCTCATCGCAACAGAGGACAGAGGAAAAAGCATCATGGATTTCCCTGATATTGTGGACAAGTACCGCTATAATATTATGAAAATGTTCAATGTAATTTTCTATTACAGTGGTGATAAGAAGTGTTATAAAAACAGGATAGCTTTTGCAGACGGTGTATTTTATGACATCAGAGACAATAACGTTGAAAAAATTATTGCTGACGGAAAAATTGATGATATTATTGCACTTCTTACAGATGATTCATACCTTGAAAAATCAGAGAAGAAACTTTTCAATAAAAAACGTTATCTCTATTACAGAGACCGCAAAGAATCATTAACGGAGAACGAATATACACGCAAATGTCTGTGGCTTGCGGATTCCATACTTAATCAGCTTTATCAGTTCTGTTCACCTGATGACAAGGAAAAAATACGTAATGCTTTAGTGGATTTCAGCAAAAAGACAATTGTTAAATGCGGTGACAAATATTCTCTTAATACATTGTGCAAACTTGAACCGAAGTACGTTATTGATAATCCGCATATTGTCGCTGATGCTATATTTGGTACGCTTGAAAATGTAAACGGCTACTATTCAATATATGAACTTAGTGAACTTCCACAGGATTTAATACCTGAATTGCAGAAAGTTCTTGCAAGACTTAAATCACATGAGGCAAACAAATACAATAGCAGTCATGTTTCACGACAAATTCAGGCACTTGAAAAATTTTTAGGAGACGCTATCTGAAAGGAATAAATTAAAATGAGCGAAATATTAAGACTTCCCGCTGAAAAACAGTTTCAGCATGAAATTGATGCACTTATTGCAAATGAGAAAAACCCGATACCAACAGGCTGGAAGATGTCGCCGAAGTCTGTTCTTACTTATATAATGGGCGGAAAAGTCGGCGGTGTTGAAATCACACCAAAATACATGGGTGACAAGCGTATTGTACAGATATGTATTGCCACACTTGTAACAGACCGTGCATTACTTCTTATTGGAGAACCTGGTACGGCTAAATCGTGGCTTTCCGAACATCTTACAGCTGCTATAAATGGTGATTCGTCTCTTGTTATACAAGGTACGGCAGGAACGACAGAGGAGCAAATCCGCTATTCGTGGAATTATGCAATGCTCCTTGCAAAAGGTCCTTCATTTGATTCACTTGTAAAAAGTCCTGTTTATACCGCTATGGAACGTGGCTCAATTGCACGTATCGAGGAGATTTCAAGATGCGCAAGTGAAGTGCAGGACGCTTTAATCTCCATACTTTCCGAAAAAAGAATCACTATACCTGAATTGGGCGAGGAAGTACCTGCGAAAAAGGGATTTTCAGTAATCGCAACAGCAAATACACGTGACAAGGGCGTTAATGAGATGTCGTCCGCATTGAAAAGACGTTTCAACATTGTTGTACTGCCTGCTCCTGACGATATGGAAACGGAAATTGAAATTGTAAATACACGTGTTGCGCAACTTTCAAAGGATTTCGGACTTAATTCTGCACTCCCTGAACGTTCAGCAATCGAAAAGGTTGTCACTATTTTCCGTGAACTCCGTGCAGGACAGACACTTGACGGCAAAACAAAACTTAAACCGACTACTGGTGTACTGTCGTCTGCGGAAGCTATCTCACTCCTTGTTAACTCTATGGCAATAGCTGGAAGTTTCGGCAATGGAAAAGTGACAGATGCAGAGATTGCAAGCGCATTGCAGGGAGCTGTTGTGAAAGATGATGCAAAAGATAAGGCTATATGGACTGAATACCTTGAAAACGTAATGCGCAAAAAAGGCAGGGGCTATTCAACTCTCTATGCAGAATGTAAGGAGATTAACAAATAATGGCTGAATATTTTGGTGTAAGACATCTTTCTCCAGCCTGTGGTTTTTATGTTGAGCAGTTTCTTGACAAGGTAAAGCCTGATGTTGTACTTATTGAGGGTGCATCTGATTTAAGCGGACTTATTCTGCCATTGTGTTCGGCGCAGGCAACTATGCCTGTAGCCATTCTTGCATACACCGTCACACCGCCTGTCCGTACCGTCATGTATCCTCTTGCGGAGTTTTCGCCCGAATACAGAGCAATGCTATGGGCTTACAGTCATGATATACCTGTTAAATTCTGTGATTTGCCTTCAACGTGTATATTGTGTGAAGATGATGAAGATGAACAGACGGACGGAAAGTCAAAAGGTGAAAGCGTTTACAGCAGACTGGAGACTATAACCGGACTTGACAATGATACATTGTGGGAGTATAATTTTGAGCATTGCCAGAATTACGACGACTTTATTTCAGCTGTTGAGGAGTACGGACGTTCTCTGCGTGAACTTTCTGAAAGTGATGCACATAATGAACTGCGTGAAGCATATATGCGCAGGGTAATCCACGAAAATGAACAGGAATTTCAGAAAGTTGCAGTTATAACTGGTGCATTTCATACTCACGGGCTGAAAGATAAATCTTTTACAAAAGATGACGAAAAACTTACAAAAAAGCTGAAATCAGTTGAAACAAAAGCAACTCTGATGCCGTATTCGTACTACCGTCTTTCGTCACGTGGCGGTTACGGAGCAGGCACAAAAGCACCTGCTTATTATGAAATATTGTGGAAAAACAGAATAAAAGGAACTCTGGAAGATGCAAAAACAGAGTATCTTTCAAGAATAGCATCATATCAGCGTAGAAACGGCTTTTCAGCATCATCAGCAGAAGTTATTGAAAGTGTGAGACTTGCGGAGACTTTATGTGCTATGCGTGACGGAAATATGCCGTCTCTTGCGGATTTGCGTGACTCCGCCGTTACTTGTATGGGTCACGGAAGTTTCGGGGAGATTTCACTTGCCTGCGCTGATACTGAAATTGGCACAAAAATAGGCTCTCTGCCCGACGGTACAGTCTGCACGTCAGTTCAGGAAGATTTCATGCACCAGCTTAAAGAATTAAAGCTTGACAGATTCCGCAAAGCAAAAGGTGAGGAGCTTGAACTTGATTTGCGTGAGAATCTGCGAGTAAAATCCGAAAAATCAGCATTTCTTGACCTCAACCGTTCATCATTTCTACATAGACTTACTGTATGTGGAATAGATTTTGCGGAAAAGACTTTCAGACAGCAGACTAATGCAACGTGGGCTGAAAAATGGGTTATAAGCTGGTCGCCCGAAGTTGAAATTCAGATTGTAGAGGCATCTTTAAACGGCGATACGGTCGAATCAGTGGCGAATTTTGTCCTCAACAATAAACTGCTTACGGCTGAAAAACTTTCTGAAACAGCAGAAATTCTGTCAAGGGCATTTGAGTGCGGATTGGCAGACTGTGTAAAGACTGCTGTAAACGCAGTGCAGAAACTTGCTGTAGACTGTGCCTCTGCCGTAGATTCGGGAAATACTATCAATACGCTTTCGGGGATTATCCGTTTCGGAAGTATCAGAAAGATTGACACATCACCGATTGCACCGCTTATTCAACAACTTTTTCTGCGTTTCTGTCTGCAAACTGAATCAGCATCAATATGTGATAATGACATGGCAGAAAATCTCATCAGCGCAATTTCAAAAGTAAATGATGCTTGTCTTGCACATGATTTTCTTGATACGGAAATATTCCTGAAACTTCTTGAGGAGTTGTCTGACAGTGACAGAGTGAATCCGCTTGTTTCGGGATTTGCCTGCGCCGTACTCATGGAGCGTGGAAAAATTGACTCCGCAACTCTCTCTGTTCTTATTTCAAGAAGATTATCAAAAAGCAATCCGCCGACAGAAAGTGCATTATGGTTTGAGGGACTGAGTAAAAAGAACAGACGTTCACTTATAAGCCGTCTGAGTGTATGGGAAAAGCTCGTGGAGTTCATAAATGAACTTGATGACGAAGAATTTAAGCCCGTTCTGATATGCCTTAGACGTACTTTCAGCGATTTTTCGCCGTCTGAAAAGTCAGATATTGCGGAGAATATCGGGGAAGTTATGGGAGTATCAGCGGAACAAGTTGCAGAAGTTATCATGACCGAAATGACCGAAGAAGAAAAAGAAGCTATTGATGCACTTGATGATTTTGATTTTGGAGATATATAGATATGGAAAATATTGACGAAAAACTACAGCTTAAACGCTGGCGACTTATTTTAGGTGAATCTGCCGAAGATAAACTGAACTCAATGGGTGGCGGTTTACCTCTTTCGGCAGAGGAAATGCTTATGGATTCCGCTTTGTCGCAGATTTACGGTGCGGACAGTTCAGACGGTTCAGGAACAGGTGCAGGAAAAGGCATGAGCAGTCCGAAACTTACAAAGTGGCTTGGTGATTTGAGAAGTCTTTTTGAACCTATGGAGATAAAAGTTATTCAGCGTGATGCAATCGAAAGAAAAGGTATGAAACAACTTTTGTTTGAGCCTGAAATGCTTGACGGTTTAGAGCCTGACATCTCGACAGGTGCTTTACTCCTCATGCTCAAAGACCAGATACCGAAAAAAGCTAAGGAAAATGCAAGGGAGTTCATACAGAAAATTGTTGATGACATAAACAGACGTTTAGCCGATAACCTCAAACGCTCGGTGACTTCCGCACTCAACAGAAAAGAACATTCGCCCATACCGTCAGCATCTGCACTTGACTATAAACTTACAATAAGACGTAATCTGAAAAATTACAATCCCGAAATAAAAACCATTCTGCCCGAAAAATTTTACTTCTTTGAACGTGCAAGCAAGTCGGCATCAAGAACAATTATTCTTGATATAGACCAGAGTGGTTCTATGGGTGAATCTGCGATATATTCGTCCGTAATGGGCTGTATACTTGCGAGTATCAGTTCGCTTAAAACTCATGTCATTGCATTTGATACATCTGTAAATGATTTAACTGATATGTGCAGTGACCCTGTTGACCTGCTTTACGGAATACAGCTCGGGGGCGGTACTGATATTGAAAAATCTGTTGCTTACTGTTCTGAACTAGTGACAGAGCCTGCTAAAACAACAATGTTTATTGTAACTGATTTATATGAGGGAGGCAACAGAAACGGCTTAATCAGGAGAATTTCTGAATTGAAGTCATCAGGGGTGAATATAATAGTACTTCTTGCAATCTCCGACAGAGGAAAACCGTGCTACGACGAAAATCTTGCGCAGAAAATAGCGGAGTTTGATATACCATGCTTTGCGTGTCCGCCCGAAAAACTGCCCGATTTGCTTGAAAGAGCATTGAAAAATCAACCCATGACCGATTTAATGGAGCTTACAAAATGACTGCTATATATTCAGCTTATCTTGCTGTAATGAGTATAACAGCGTTTATTCTGTACGGCGTGGACAAATCAAAGGCTAAAAAGAAAAAGTGGCGTATAAAAGAAAAAACTCTGCTTATATCGGGTATTTGTGGCGGTGCATATGGTGCGATTGCAGGAATGATATATTTTCACCATAAAACAAGAAAACCTTTGTTTTGGACTGTAAATATTATCGGTGCGGTGATGCATATTTACCTGCTGTATTTATTATTGAAATGACCTTTTTTCCCGGTAAAAAGACCTTTTTTCCCTCTTTTTTCCCACTGCGTTTTTGCCCGTATATAGCCAGAAAGTGACTTTTTTCCGTTTTTTCCCACTGATTCAGGAGTGTAACAATAATATAAAAATGGAGCAGGTTAATTTCTGCTCCTTTATTATTAGTCAACCTCAATCAAATGATGCTTTTTAAGTACGGTTCTTCCGTTCTCAATGTCTGATATTCGTCTTTCAAG
>CAMWKY010000080.1 GCA_947174965.1 uncultured Ruminococcus sp.
ATATATTCATATGTGGTTCTTTTTGCTTTATGTATATAGCTCCCACTTTTTATTATAAGTATGAATATGCACATTATAACAACAGAAAAAGCTGTTATCAGTATGTTTTTATATTTTTTCATGTAAGCCACCTAAAATGCAATTTGTTATATATTTTAATCTTTAAAAATACCTATTTTAAATGAAGCATCATCTATGATTGTATCATAGGAATTTATGTCAAATACGGCATAGTCACCTATTATACTTATATAGCTTGAATTTTTTATAAATGATGATTCAGGCATACGTGGGTCTGTATATTCCCCGATAAGTTCGTATGTATGCGGATATGAGCCTGAATATATAAGAGTTGGTTCATAGTTATAATCAATTTTATCAACAGGTATATATATACGCAGATTCTGAAATCTTCCCTCTCTCGATACATTCCAGACTGGTGAAACAAGTTTGTGTTCGCTGTCAAAAGAGTCATGCGAAAATGACTGCTTTGTATTCAGTAAATATTTGTCACTGTTTTCATGGCAGTAAAGACATACATCGTCCATCACTGAATACAAAAAGCCGTCACCCTCATGTATGTTAAGCTTGTGATATTCAGGCTTTCTTTCTGTTGCAGAATTGCGGAAAATATAGGAGTATTCCTCAATATACGGCGCATAATGGACTGCTTCATATTCATTTGGGAAAGTTTCGTTCTTGACTTTTTCGACATCTTCATCAGAATAGCATGAAATAAACATACATCCATAGCATATATCTGCTTTGTTCATTTTTTCAAGAAAACTGAATTGTGATTCGTCTGAAAAGTCGTGATTGACATAAAAAGCATATATTCTAAATCCAAAACCATTCATGAAATTGAACAGATTTTCACCGTCATAATATTCAGTGTAGAAATTGGAATAATATGTGTTACCTGTTCCGATTATTGATATTTCTTTAAGGTCAGGTAATTCAGAGGTAAACCAGTTCTTGAAATCATTTTTTATCTGTTCTTTCTGATAGTTGTCGGAACATCTTATATTTTCAGCTGAATATGTATTTGCAAGCACATCAAATTCACGTTCACCGTCTGAACATTTTACAAGAACATATGATGTATCTCTCTTTACTGGAAAAAGACCCTGATTTGATGTTACACGCTGTGCCGTTTTTATTTCAGGGCAGAAACCGTATTTTTCCATTATATATTCATCTACAAATTTTTCAGGAGATTCAACATAAATATCTTTTTCAACTTCCTCAACATTCATATTTTCGTCGCAACCGCTGAAAACAAGACATAAAATAACTGCCATGATAAATGATATATATTTTTTCATATTTTTTCTCCTTAAAAGCGCAAAGACTGCTGTTATTGGATTTACAGCAGTCTTTTTGTCGTTATTCAACAGTAACAGATTTTGCGAGATTTCTCGGCTTATCTACGTCATAACCCTTTGCAACGGAAACATAATATCCAAGAAGCTGTAATGGGATTACAGAGAGACTTCCTGCGAAATGCGGGTCTGTCTTTGGGATATATACAGTAAAATCTGCTAAATCTTCCATGCTGTAGTTGCCGTATGTTGTAAGACCGACGAGAGATGCACCACGGCTTTTTACTTCAACCATGTTGCTTACTGTCTTTTCGTATAAATCAGGTTGTGTGAGTATGCTGATAACAGGAACACCATTTTCAATAAGACTAATTGGACCGTGTTTCAGTTCACCTGCCGCATATGCTTCGGAGTGGATATAGCTTATTTCTTTCATTTTAAGACTTCCCTCAAGTCCGATAGCATAATCTATTCCACGACCGATAAAGAAAGCATCTTTGCTTGTAGCGAGTTTTGTAGCATACCACTGTATACGTTCTTTATCTTCGAGAATTTTCTCAATCTTTGCAGGAATTTCAGCAAGTTCTTTAAGAAGTTCATCATATTTTTCCTGCTCCATTTCGCCACGTGCAAGAGCAAACTGCATTGCAAGAAGATAACCTGCAACAAGTTGTGTGCTGTATGCCTTTGTAGTAGCAACAGAAATTTCAGGACCTGCGAGTGTGTAGAATACATTGTCTGCCTCACGTGCAATAGATGAGCCGACAACATTTACTATACCAAGAGTCTTTACACCATTATCCTTTGCCATTCTTAAAGCAGCAAGACTGTCTGCTGTTTCACCCGATTGGCTGATGATTATTACAAGACTGTTTTTTGCAAGTTTCATCTTTCTGTAGCGGAACTCTGATGCAAGCTCAACACGTACCGGAATTGAAGTAAAGTCCTCAATGACATACTGTACAGCCATACCAACGTGGTACGCAGAACCGCAGGCAACAATGTAAATCTGCTGTATTTCCTGCATTTCCTCATCACTTAATCCGATTTCACCAAAACAGATTCTGTCGTCTTTTACAACTGAATTGATAGTATCTTTGATAGCTTTTGGCTGTTCATGAATTTCTTTAAGCATGAAATGTTCATAACCGCTTTTTTCAGCAGATTCAGCGTCCCACTTGATTTCAACAAGTTCCTTTGTAATTTCCTCACGGTCGATATTATAGAAAGTTACAGCACCTTTTTCAAGTTTTGCAATTTCCATGTTGCCTATATAATAAACGTTTCTTGTGTATTTCAGTATTGCAGGAACATCAGATGCAACATATGTTTCGCCGTTTGAGATGCCGATAATCATAGGACTGTCCTTGCGTGCTGTATATATTTCATTAGGGCAGTCTCTGAACATTACGCAGAGAGCGTATGAACCTCTTATGCGAATCATAGCCCTTGCAATTGCATCAACAGCACCCTCATTGTACTTTTTGTAGTAATAGTCAATAAGTTTTACAGCAACTTCTGTATCAGTCTGCGATTTGAAAGTGTAACCACTTTTTGAGAGTTTTTCTCTTAATTCCTGATAATTTTCGATAATACCATTATGAACAGCAACAACATTTTCATCATCACTTGCATGAGGGTGAGCATTAAGAGTTGACGGCTCACCATGAGTTGCCCAGCGTGTGTGACCGATACCGCAGTTTCCCTTGACTGAATCGCCGTCATTTGTCATATGCTTAAGCACTTCCAGCTTGCCTTTAGCTTTGATTACGGTTGTTTCTCCGCTTCCGTCACGGACTGCAATGCCTGCTGAATCATAACCTCTGTATTCAAGTTTGGAAAGTCCGTCAAGAAGCACGGGAGCTGCCTGTGAATCACCTGTAAATCCAACAATTCCACACATATATATAAAACCTCCTGTATTCTGAAAAATAATATACAATTACATTATACCATATATAATATATATTTGTCAAGGAAATTATTCAGAAAAAATCAGGTGCGGTTTTGCTTATAAATCTCTTTTTTCGTAAATTCTTATGGATAACTGCCATGAAAGCAAGTACACTACAACAACTACAGCAACAACAATAAACGGCAGAAATCCAGCTATATTGCCGAAAATATTATCACCTAAAATTGATGTTGTCTGCGTGAAACAGACTGACATTCCGCCAACAATGCCGTTCATAATCATTAATACCATTCTGCCCTTTTCTGTATTTAATTTATAAACCAGTGGAAGAAGCAATGACGGGTAAACAATTCCCATAATCAACGACAGGAGCATCAGTGTAAACAATAAATCTACCGAAAAATCAACTTTTCCCAAAGCAACAGAAATAAAATAATTAAAAACGACAAACACAATTGAAGAAGCATTAAGAATAAGTATCATTAAATATTTTGATGATACTATTTTTCTGCGCCCATATGGAAGTGCAAGTGAATACTGTTGCCATTTGCTTACTTCGTCCATATTCATAAAGCTGACAGTCCATATAGACATGAATAATGGCACAATCAACAACATTCCAGGCTCTCCGCCGAAAATTCCAACAATAGCAAATGCAACATTCAAAATTGTAAATGCAAACCAGCTCTTACGCAACGTAAATAATTCTTTTAACAATAAACCTTTCATTTACTTTTCCTCCTTTACCATGAACACAAAAAGTTCTTCAATTGTTATGGGCTTGACTTCAAAACTTTGTGGAATTCTGTCACGCTCAATAAGTGCCTCAACGCCATACTTAGTAACTTTTTTACCGATTATTGCAGATTTGTCAAGTTCGTTAAGCATATCCTCTGTTGTTTGAATAAATCCGTACTTTTCAAACAGTATATCTTTTTCTTCACACAGCATTAATTTTCCCTCATGCAGAAAAGCTATATAGTCGCAGATTTTCTCCAAATCGCTTACTATATGTGATGAAATAAGTATTGAGTGATTTTCATCACGTGTAAAGTCATTGAAAATATCGACAATTTCATCACGCACAATAGGGTCAAGTCCGCTTGTCGGCTCATCAAGTATAAGTAACTTTGCATCATGAGAAAGTGCTATAGCAATACCCATTTTCATTTTCATACCCTTTGAAAACGACTTGAACGGCTTTTTTTCAGGCAGTTTGAATCTGCGGATATAATCATCAAAAATATCGTCCTGCCAGTTTGAGAAAGTATTTCGCATTACCGCCTGAATCTCCCTGATATTAAACTCCTGCGGAAGTCCTACTTCATCAAGCACAACACCTATATCATTTTTCAAGTCTGCTGTTGATTCTTTACCAAAAAGTCGGATTTCTCCGCTGTCGGGTCGGATAATACCAAGAATTGACTTGATAGTTGTGCTTTTTCCTGCTCCGTTTTCGCCGATAAGTCCCATAATACAACCACTTGGCAATGTAAGTGTGAGATTATCAAGTGAAAAGCCCTTGTATTTTTTGGTTACGTTCTTTAACTCAATTGCATTCATAATAAATCGCTCCTTATCATTTCTATAATATCATCTTTAGTCAGTCCGCATGATGCTGAAAGCTGTAGTATTTCTTCAATGAGATTTTCAATTTTCTTGAAATTTTCTTCCTTCAGCATTTCAGTATTTTTTGGTGCGACAAAACAGCCTTTAGCCTGAACTGTATATATAAATCCCTCTTTTTCAAGTTCATCATATGCACGCTTTGTCGTAATAACGCTTATACGCAAATCTTTTGCAAGACTTCGTATAGACGGCAGTGCATCATTTTCCTTAAGTTCACCGCTGATAATAAGATTCTTGACCTGCTTGTATATCTGGTCATAAATCGGTGTACCGCTTCTGTTGTCTATGAATATATTCACTGTATCATCTCCTTTTACTGTATATATACAGTATACACAGCAAAAACAGATTTGTCAAGTACTTTTTGTTATCATATACTTACAAAAAAAGCAGTAACGAAAAAATCCGCCACTGCTTTTCTGACTATTGCTATATTTAGTTATATCAGTTTACGCTCGTCACAATACTCACATTCAAGAAGTGTTTCATCTCCGCTGAATCTGAAACTTTTCGGCAGATGTTCTTCGTGATTTGTGATACATTTAGGATTATCGCACTTGATACCGCTGTAAACTTTTCCTTTGAGAGTTTCAGAGCCTTTGTTTTCACTTAAAATCGTGAGAATCAATGCCATACGTACAAATACACCATACTTTGCTTGTGTGAAATACATAGCTCTCTTATCGTCATCAACATCAACAGTTATCTCATCAACTCTCGGCAATGGGTGCAGTACAATCATATCTTTCTTTGCTAACTGCATCTTTTTTCCGTCAAGCACATAAGTATTTTTTTGTGTAAGATATTCTTCTTCACTTGCAAAGCGTTCCTGCTGAATACGTGTCATATAAAGCACATCAAGTCTGCCGATAGCTTCTTCAAGCGTGTGAACTTCTTCAAATGTACTGCCGTTTGCTGTTATTATATCCTTGATATAAGCAGGCATTTTCAATTCAGGGGTTGAAATAAATATGAACTTGTTACCGCTTAATGAGCTTAAAGCTTTGCAGAGTGAATGAACAGTTCTGCCGTTGATTAAGTCTCCGCACATACCAATTGTAAGACCGCTTAGTGTTTTCTTTTCAATTTTAAGTGTAAGCAGGTCTGTAAGAGTTTGTGTCGGGTGAAGATGACCGCCGTCGCCTGCATTTATAACAGGGCAATCAGCTGTAAGAGATGCTGCCTTTGATGCACCTGCTACAGGGTGTCGGATTACAAGAATATCCGCATAACTGCTGACTATTTTTGTAGTATCCTTAATTGTTTCGCCCTTTGATACAGATGAGTTTGCAGGATTATCAAATCCGATAATACGACCGCCGAGACGGAGCATAGCTGTCTGAAATGACATCTGTGTCCTTGTTGACGGCTCATAGAAAAGCGTTGCCATGATTTTTCCGTCACATTCATGAGCGTATTTTTCAGGATTTTCCTTAATCTTCACACCTAAATCAATCAACTTATTCCACCATGAAACAGGGTAATCACTCAAATCAATAAGATGCTGATATTCTGATTTCATATTTTTTTCCTCCGATTTTTTTCACATTATTATTTTAATAAGCTCCGTTCTGCTCAAAGTAAACTTTGTACCACAAAAGGAAAGTAAAAACAGTCCATATTTTACGGCTGTTGTCGGCTTTGCCGTCTCTGTGGTCGTCAAGGAGCTTGATTAAAGGCTCTGTATTGAAAAACTGTTCTGAACTTCTGCTTTCAAATGCACTTTTTACTATATTGTAATATGTATCCTCTTTAAGCCATACACGGATTGGAACAGGAAAACCAAGTTTTTTCTTTGTGGCTGTTCTGGCTGTCTGTTCGGGAGTATCTTTTTTAGCAGCAAGTCTCATGGCATATTTAGTTATATATTTTGTATCTGATGTGGATTTTTCGTGCGTTACTCTGTATTTTGTCGGAATTTTTTCGGCAAGCGACATGATTTCCTTATCAAGAAACGGCACACGCAGTTCAAGAGAATTTGCCATACTCATTTTGTCAGCTTTAAGCAGAATATCCCCTGCCATCCACATATGCAAATCAAGATACTGCATTTTCGTCACATCATCTTTATTTTTCACACGGCTGAAATATCCCTTTGTAAGTTCGGTCGGGTCGGGTGCATCTGTATGAATCTTCAGAAGCTGTTTTCTCTGTTCGGGATTGAACATATAGGCATTTCCGATAAAACGTTCCTCAACCGTTTTACCCTTGCGTACAAAGAAATTTACACCTCTTTGTGCAGGAAGTTTTTCTGCAACTGCACCTATACTGTGGCGTATACTCATAGGAATCTTGTCATATATAGTACCGTCGGGGTCGCTGTAGACGTTATAACCGCCGAAAATTTCGTCTGCACCCTCTCCGGAGAGTACAACTTTAAGCTGTTGAGATGCTATATTGCACACAAAATAAAGTGCAACAGCAGACGGGTCGGCAAGCGGTTCGTCCATGTGATACTGAATTTTTTCAAGACTTCCCCAGTATTCCTCCGGAGTAATAACCTTGCTGATATTTTCTTTTTCTATTGCATCTGAAAAACCCTTTGCCCAGCCGATTTCGTTGTATTTTTCGTCATCACCAAATCCGACAGTAAAAGTCTTGTCAACGTCAGCAACAGCAGCAACATAGCTTGAATCCACACCGCTTGAAAGAAATGAGCCGACTTCTACATCAGCAATTTTATGTGCCTCAACTGAATTATGGAATGTATCTGAAATACGTTTCACCCATTCATCAAGGTCAGGCTGTCCGTCCGCATTGAAATTTACGTCCCAGTAGCGTTTTATCTGCATTTTTCCGTCTTTATAGCGGAAATAGTGTGCAGGGAGCAATTTGTAAACATTTTTAAAGAAAGTTTCTTTTGTCGGAGAATATTGAAAAGTGAGATAATTTTCAAGTGCAGTTGTATTGAGTTCCTTTTTGAAATGTGGGTGTGCAAGAAAACTTTTTATTTCAGAGCCAAACATGAGAGTTTTTCCCATTATTGCATAGTACATAGGTTTTATGCCGAAAAAGTCTCTTGCTCCGAAAAGTTCACGCTTGTTCTTATCCCATATCACAAAAGAAAACATACCACGAAGCATATTAAGCATTTTTTCGCCGTATTCCTCATATCCGTGAATCAATACTTCTGTATCAGTATTTGTTTTGAAAATATGACCTGCTTCAACGAGATTTTTTCGGATTTCCTGATAATTGTAAATTTCTCCATTGAAAACAATAACAAGAGAGCCGTCTTCATTGAAAATCGGCTGGTCGCCCGATGAACTTATGTCAATAATACTAAGTCTGCGGTGACCGAGTGCGATTCCGTCATCAACATATTTACCTTCCGCATCAGGACCTCTGTGCCTGATTCTGTCCATCATTTCGCCTATAACCTTATTTGAATCATCAATAAAGTTAGTAAATCCTACAATTCCGCACATATAAAAAACCTCCGTACTGTAATTAAATTCTCCCAAAATATTATAC
>CAMWKY010000081.1 GCA_947174965.1 uncultured Ruminococcus sp.
TTGATATATAATATAAGTTGTACAATTTTTGAAAGGGGATTTTTATATGGACGTTCAGGTTAATGATGTGCTTGTAATGAAAAAAGCTCACCCTTGCGGTGCAAATGAAATGCTTGTACTGCGTTCGGGTATGGACTTCAGACTACAATGCAAAGGCTGTGGCAGAGAATTTTTAATCCCACGAAAAAAAATTGAAAAGAACATAAAGAAAATAAGAAGGGAATCAGAGGGATAGCAGATATTAATAAAAAATCAATATATTTAACAACGAAAGGATTTTTTTATTATGTTTGAAAAGCTTGAATTAATGGAGAAAAAGTATGAGGAAATCAGCCTGAAACTCTCCGACCCTGAAATAATCAGCAACAATAAACTCTATGCACAGCTTATGCGTGAATACAAGAACATGACCCCGATTATTGAGAAATACCGTGAATATCTGAAAGCGCACACATCTTTTTCAGATGCAAGGGAACTGCTTGACGATGGAAGTACAGACAAGGAACTGAAAGAACTTGCACAATCAGAGTATGAGGAAGCAAAAGAAGCTGTTGAAAGAATCACACAGGAACTTAAAATTCTGCTTTTACCAAAAGACCCGAATGATGACAAGAATGTTATTATTGAAATTCGTGGTGGTGCAGGAGGTGAGGAAGCTTCACTTTTTGCAAATTCGCTTTACAGAATGTACACAATGTACGCTGAATCAAAAGGCTGGAAACAGGAAATACTCAATGCTCAACCAACAGAATTAGGCGGATTTAAGGAAATCAGCTTTTCAATTGAGGGAGACGGAGCATATTCACGTCTTAAATATGAAAGTGGTGTGCATAGAGTTCAGAGAGTACCCGAAACGGAATCGCAGGGACGCATACACACATCAACAGTAACCGTTGCGGTACTTGTTGAAGCTGATGAAGTTGAGTTTGAAATAAATCCGACAGACCTTAAAATTGACTATTTCCGTGCAAGCGGAGCAGGCGGTCAGCACATCAACAAGACTGAATCTGCCGTAAGAATAACATATCTGCCGACTAATGTAGTTGTTGAGTGTCAGGACGAAAGAAGTCAGCACAAAAACAAGGACAAGGCTATGAAAATCCTCCGTTCACGCATATATGAAGCTATGCAGGAGGAGGCACAAGCTAAAGTTGCATCAGAAAGAAAAATGCAGGTAGGCACAGGCGACCGTTCAGAAAGAATCCGCACATACAATTATCCGCAGGGCAGACTTACCGACCACAGAATCGGCTTGACTATATACCGTCTGGAAGATATGCTCAACGGAAATATTGATGAAGTTTTTGATGCTCTTGCAACGGCAGACCAAGCTGCAAAATTAGCAAGTCAGGAAGAATAATTATGAATACAGTTTTACTTGAAAACAACGAAAAAAATATAGTTTTTGCCGCAGGACTTATAAAAAACGGTCATGTTGTCGGAATACCTACCGAAACAGTGTACGGACTTGGAGCAGATGCTTTAAATGAAGATGCTGTAAGAATGATTTTCAGTGCAAAGGGCAGACCTGCCGACAATCCGCTTATTGTACATCTTGCCGACTTTTCACAAGCTATAGAATATACGTCATATATCCCACAGCTTGCTTACAAACTTGCCGAAAGATTCTGTCCGGGAGCATTGACAATGATTCTGCCGAAAAATGACCGCATACCGCTTGTAACATCAGGCGGACTTGATACAGTCGGAATACGTGTGCCGTCTCACCATATCATGCACAATATAATTGAGATTTCAGGCTGTCCAATTGCTGCGCCGTCTGCAAATATTTCGGGACTGCCCAGTCCTACTTGTGCCGAACACGTTATGCGTGACATGGACGGCAGAATATCAGCGGTTATTGACGGCGGTGCATCAGAATTTGGTGTTGAGTCAACAGTTATTTCTTTTGACAATGAAAATACAGCAAGAATTTTACGTCCGGGAGCTGTAACAAGGGAAATGCTTCTTGAAATATGTGACAATGTGATTATCGACCCTGCTATTTTGAATGAACTGGCAGAGGGTTCGGTTGCATCGTCTCCGGGAATGAAATACAAGCATTATTCCCCTAAAGCAGATGTTATAATGGTTGAATCTTCTTTTGAGGATTTTGTTAAACTGGTTTCGGAAAATAACGGAGAAAACACATGGTCGCTTATTTTTAACGGCGACAAGAAAAATTTCCCATATAAGTACATGACATACGGTGCAGACAGTTCCGAACAGGCACACTATATTTTTCAGCGACTGCGGGAACTTGATGATATAGGTGCAGAGAAAGTGTACGTCCGTTCACCGTCTACTGATGGTGTGGGACTGGCAGTTTACAACCGTCTTATAAGGGCATCAGGATTTGAGGTGATACGATTGTGAAAAATCTGACTGATACAATGGTTATAGGTCTTACAGGTCAAACAGGAGCAGGAAAAAGCACTGTTTCAAGAGTTTTTGCTGAAAACGGCTATGCAATTATAAATGCAGACCATATTTCAAGAAAAGTTGTAGAAAAAGGAAGTGAGTGCCTTAAGGAACTTACTGAAATGTTTGGTCTGAATATTCTTAATCCTGATGAAACACTCAACAGAAAAGAACTTGCAAAAATCGTATTTGCAGACAAAACAAAACTTGAGATGCTGAACTCCATAATATACCCATATATAACAACGGAGATTATCTCACAAATCAGGCATTTTTCTGAAAACGGAAAAAAGCTGATACTGCTTGATGCTCCAACACTTTTTGAAAGTCATTCAGATGATTTCTGCGAGATTATCATTTCTGTTGTTGCTGACCCTGAAACAAGAAAAAAGCGTATTATTCAGCGTGACAACATAACGGCGGAACACGCACAAAACCGCATGGATTCACAATTAAGCACGGAATTTTTTGTTGAACATTCCGATTTTATAATAGAAAACAATGATTCTGTTGATGTTTTAAACGGTATATCAAAAGAAGTTGCCGATAAAATCAAATATTATTACTATGATATTCGTTCTGTCGCCATGACAGAATTCTGAAAGGAGTTTTTATAAATGGAAGAAAAAAATCTTGCAAAAGAACTTAAAGAAAAGCTGTTCCGACAGCAAAAAAATGGTTACAAGAGAATTAATGCTGACGAAGAAAAAGCAATATCTGATTTTGCCAACGAATACAAGAGTTTTCTTGATAATGCAAAAACAGAACGTGAAGCTGTAAAATTTGCATTGGAAGCTCTTGAAAAAAATGGATTTGTTGAGTACAAAAAAGGTATGACACTCAAAGCAGGTGATAAGATTTTCCGCAACAACAGAGGAAAAGCTATTATTATGGCTGTAATCGGTACTGCTCCTGTTGCAGATGGCGTGCGTCTTTGTGCGGCTCATATTGATTCACCACGACTTGACCTTAAACAAAATCCGCTTTATGAAGATAACGAGCTTGCACTTTTCAAAACACACTATTACGGCGGTATCAAGAAATACCAGTGGACGACAATTCCGCTTGCACTTCATGGTGTTATAATCAGGGCAGACGGTGAAACTGTTACTGTAAATATCGGTGAGGACGAAAATGACCCTGTTTTCTGCGTAACTGATTTACTCCCGCATCTTGCAACTGAACAGATGTCACGTACAGCAACAAAAATAATCAGAGGTGAAGACCTTAATCTGCTTATCGGCTCAATTCCGTTCAGAGAAGATGAAACAAGCGAAGCTGTAAAGTTGAATATCATGAACATTCTTTTTGAAAAATACGGCATTACAGAATCCGACTTTATTTCAGCAGAATTAGAGGCTGTACCTGCATTTAAAGCAAGAGATATTGGATTTGACAGAAGTCTTATAGGCGGTTATGGTCATGATGACAGATGCTGTGCTTTCCCTGCACTTAAAGCAACTCTTGACTGCAAAACACCTGTTCACACTGCTGTAACTGTTCTTACAGATAAAGAAGAAACAGGAAGCGACGGAAATACGGGCTTATGCTCCGATTATCTCCGATACTTTATTGCTGATATTGCAGAGGATTCAGGCTCATGTGGCAGAGACGTTCTTTCTGTATCTGAATGTCTTTCAGCCGATGTAAATGCAGCTTTTGACCCGACTTTTGCAGAAGTAAACGAGCGAAACAACTGTGCATACGTTAATAAAGGCGTATGTATCACAAAATATACAGGTGCAAGAGGAAAATCAGGCACTTCTGATGCTTCAGCAGAGTTTACAGGACGTATCCGCAGACTTATGGACAGCAACAATGTTATATGGCAGACGGGCGAACTCGGCAAGGTTGATGAGGGCGGTGGCGGTACTGTTGCCGCATATATCGCAAATCTTAATGTTGATACAATTGACATGGGTGTACCTGTTCTTTCCATGCACGCTCCCTATGAGGTTATCTCAAAGCTTGATTTATATATGGCTTACAAGGCTTTTGCTACATTTATCGCAGACTAAAACAAAAACTCCTGTAAAAAAATCATTACAGGAGTTTTTTAAATACAGATAACAAAATCAGATTTTTAAATTATTTACCAATAATTTTTGGGTATTCTGCGAATGGATTTTTCATATGAAATATGATATAATTTTATCAACTACTAATGATAATCAGGAGGATGACAATGCAGGCTAAAAATAAAATATACATAAAAATAATTTCCTCTTTTATAGTATGTTTAATCTTCACCATATCCAACTTTATAACAGCATTAGCTGATGAACAGTCTGATAACAAGACAATCAAAGCTGGTATATTTTACTTTGAAGGTTATCATATGAAAGACGAAAATGGCAGTCTGTCAGGTTATGGAATTGAACTTCTGAATCTTATTTCGGAATATTCACATCTGAATTTCCAATATACCGGATATGACAAATCATGGAATGAAATGCTTACTATGCTGGAAAACGGTGAAATTGATGTGGTTACTTCTGCACGAAGAACTTCAGAACGTGAGGAGGAGTTTGCTTTTTCATATCCTATCGGCAGAAACAACACCATTCTTTCAATCCGATATGATAATACAGAACTCCATAACAGCGATTACAAAACATATGACGGAATGGTTGTGGGTCAGCTTATGGGTAGTAGTCAGAATCAGAGTTTAGCAGATTTTGCTGAAAAAAGGGGTTTTTCCTACACGGTAAAAGAGTACGATAATGCAGATATACTTACTTCCGCTTTGATGAATGGCGAAGTTGATGCAATACTTTCAAGTGACCTGAGAAAGACAACAAAAGAAAAAACACTGGACATCATTGCAGAAGACAACTTCTATGCTATTGTCAGAAAAGAAGATGAAAAACTGCTTGATGAAATCAATTATGCTATTGAACAGATGGATTTGAATGAGGGCGACTGGAAAAATGTTCTGTTTTATCAGTATTATGGTCCGGTTTATTCCTCTGAACTCACTTTTACTGAGCGTGAAAAGGAATATATTCATAAAATCGTCTCGGGAGAAAAGAAAATCACTATTACTGCTCTCGGAGACAGAAATCCATATTCATATGTAGAAGACGGAGAATTAAAAGGTATTCTTCCGGATTATTTTGCATATGTTATGGAAATGGCAGGACTGCCTTATGAAGTTGTAATTCCGGAGGATAAAAATGACTATTACAATATAGCAAGCACTAACAGTGTGGATATTGTCATTGACAGGCTCAGTTCAAGTCCTATTATGGAGGAATCCACTTATCGTGGATTCAATACAAATACTTACATGACAACAGGAATTGCAAGGGTAATCCGACAGGATTTTTCAGGAACGATAAAAAAAGTTGCATTATCTGACTCTCAAAGCAGAAATATGATTATGGACGAGCTTCATGGTGATATTGAGTTTCTGAACTATCCCACCAGAGAAGAAGCTATGCAGGCTGTCCTTGACAGAAAAGCTGATGCGGCATATGTGTATTCCTATGCGGCACAACTGTTTGTAAATAATGATACCACTAATTCCCTTTACTACAGCATTGCAAATAATATGGACATGAGTTTCAGAATGTATGTCCGTGACAGTGCAGACCATGAACTGATAACCATACTGAATAAATGTATTCAGCAGGTTTCTAATGATATGCTGAACCAGTTTGCCTCAAAATATACAACTTATACTATCAAAAATATGAATTTCATACAGTATCTGCAAGCTAAGCCGGAGATTATGCTTGCTGTTGCCTTTGTTGTTGCACTGATTATCTGTATTATGCTAATACTCTATCTGAAAGGACTCTGGAATAAAAAACTACTTAACGCTACAGAGCAGTCAAACAGGGAGATGAGTAAACAGCTTGCTATTGTTGAAGCACTGAGCCGTGACTATACAAATATTTTTGCTATAAATGAAGAAAAGGGTACGGCTAAAATTGTAAAACTTGAAGGTTATGTGACGGAAGGTATGAAAAAGGATTCTAAAGAAGAACTGCCGTATACCCCAATTCTGGATAAGTATATCCATGACCGTGTTCACCCTGATGACCAACAGTATCTTGCTGAAACTCTTTCACTGGAAAAAGTCAGGGAACAGTTAAAGACTAATAATGAATATAATGGAACTTATCGTATACGAGCAGACGGAGAAAGTCATAATTTTCAATATACTTATGTAAAAGTTGGCAAAGACACTCTTGAAAAAAATGGTTTTATACTTGCAGGATTTCGAAATATTGATGAAATGATTCGCAAAGAGCAGGAACAGAAAGAAGTGCTGGCTGAAGCACTCGCTCAGGCGCAGTATGCCAATAACGCTAAAACTACATTCCTTAACAATATGTCACATGATATTCGCACACCTATGAATGCTATTATCGGCTTTACATCATTGGCAGTAACTCATATTGACAATAAAATACAAGTGCAAGACTATCTGAGTAAGATTCTGACTTCCAGCAATCACTTGTTAAGTCTGATTAA
The DNA here is from genome assembly GCA_947174965.1 of uncultured Ruminococcus sp. Taxonomy (GTDB): domain Bacteria; phylum Bacillota; class Clostridia; order Oscillospirales; family Ruminococcaceae; genus Ruminococcus. The sequence goes on from CAMWKY010000081.1 coordinate 6,904, forward strand.
TGATGTTCTTGATATGAGCAGAATTGAGAGCGGAAAAGTCAAGATTGAAGAAAAAGAAGTAAGTCTCCCTGACATCATGCACGACCTTAAAACTATCGTTCAGGCAGACGTAAAATCAAAACAGCTGGAATTTTATATAGATACTTTAGATGTAACAAATGAAATAATTATCTGCGATAAACTCCGTTTGAATCAGGTGCTTCTGAATATTCTGAGTAATGCTATGAAATACACAAAGCCCGGCGGTATGGTGAGCGTTCGTGTTATTCAGACATCACAAGAACAAGATAATTATGCTTCGTATGAGTTTCGGATTAAAGATACTGGTATCGGCATGAGTCCTGAATTTCTGAAACACGTTTTTGAGCCGTTCGAGAGAGAACAGACTGCTACTGTAAGCGGTATTCAGGGAACTGGTCTCGGTCTCACCATTACCAAAAATATTGTGGATATGATGAATGGTACTATTACAGTTGAAAGTGAAGAAGGAAAAGGGTCGGAATTTATTGTAAATTTCCGTTTCAGAGTTGCCGATATTCCTGTAAAGTCTCAACGACTGGAGCAACTGGCAGACCTAAGAGCTTTGGTTGTAGATGATGATGTGAACACTTGTGTAAGCGTCAGCAAAATGCTGTCCACTATCGGTATGCACCCCGACTGGACTACTTTAGGAAAAGAAGCTCTTATCCGTATAGAGTTTGCACTTGACCAGAATGAGCCTTACAGTGCATATATAATTGATTGGCTTATGCCTGATATGAATGGAATTGAACTTGTCCGCCGAATCCGCAAGATAATAGGAGATATGACACCGATTATTATAATTACAGCATATGATTGGGCAGATATTGAGGAGGAGGCTAAAGAGGCAGGTGTTACGGCATTTTGCTCCAAACCAATTTTCCTGACGGAACTGCGTGGAGTTCTGGCTGCGCCTTATATGGAGCAGGAAAAAGCAGAGGAAACAAAAGAAACTGAATTACGTTTTGATGGCAGAAAAATTCTGCTTGTGGAGGATAATGAACTGAATCAGGAAATTGCACAAGCTATTCTGGAAAATGTTGGATTTATCATTGATACGGCTGATGACGGAACTGTAGCTGTAGAGATGATGAAAAATAATCCTGAAAACACATATGAACTTATTCTAATGGACGTTCAGATGCCTATTATGAATGGCTATCAGGCTACAAGGGCTATTCGTGCATTGGATAATCCCGTCAAATCGAAAATTCCTATTGTAGCAATGACTGCCAATGCCTTTGATGAGGACAGACAAGAAGCTATAGATGCTGGAATGAATGGATATGTTGCAAAACCTATTGATATAGAAAAGTTAATGGAAACTCTCAAAAATATTCTGAAATAAATAAGTATGAAACAGAAAAACGCTCTTGAAATACCGTTTAAACAGTATTTC
>CAMWKY010000082.1 GCA_947174965.1 uncultured Ruminococcus sp.
GTTATCAGATATAATTTAGATTTTAGTGTGGCATATCCTTCCTTTTCTTTCAGTTTTGATGCGTGGAGGATAAATTTCAGACCGCCTATCAGACCCAAAAAAACTGAAAGTATAATGCCTACAACGATTATCGTAAAAAATATTAATATATCATAAAAAAAGTTGTTGACTGTACTCCATTCTCTGCTTGAATCCATTTTACAGCCCATAAAGTCGCCGATTACACCAATTGCACCGATTGCAAAAACAAGTGCGCCGATAACAAGCAGAACCGTAAGAACAGTGCTGATAATTTCAGTGAATTTTTTCATGTAAAACCCTCCTGTTTCTGATTATATTATATCAGTACAGGAAGATTTTTACAAGATGTCATCTGTCACTTTCTTTGTGACAAATGTCACTGTATGGGTGTGATTTTTCTGTATCACGATATTCATGCTTTTCATAGTAGCCGATAAGACTGTTATCACCGTCTCTAAGGGCAATCATATATACGTCCTTGTTTTCTTTTGGATTGTGGAAAGTGAAGATTCTGTTGTTTTCGGGTGATTCACTGAACCACGATACAACCGCTTTTATTTTGTCATTTGAATCAGCGTTATGACAGTCAAGAAGCGATTTTCCTATGAGTTTCGCACCGCCTCTTTTGGCGTATCTCTTAATAGCAGTCGGATTCATGTAGATGATTTCATGCTTCGTATTGCATACCACAATCGGAGCAATATCGTTGTCAATAATGCTTTTGAAAAATACTGATAAATTCATGGTAAAAACCTCCTTTAAAGTATGCACATACTGTCACCGAAACTGAAAAATCTGTATTTTTCCTCAACGGCAGTTTTATATGCGTTCATGGTATTGTCGTAGCCCATAAATGCCGATACAAGCATAATAAGCGTACTTTCTGGCAGATGAAAATTAGTGATAAGACCGTCAATGCACTTGAACTGATACGACGGATATATGAAAATATCGGTATATCCCTCATGCTCTGCAATTTCATTGTAAAAAGTTGCGACACTTTCAAGAGTACGGCAGGTTGTCGTGCCAACAGCTATAACACGTCCGCCATTTGCCTTTGTTTCGTTGATTAAATCAGCCGTTTCTTTTGGCAGATAATAGTGTTCGGAGTGCATTTTGTGTTCAAGAACGTTATCTTCCTTCACGGGTCTGAACGTTCCAAGACCGACATGGAGTGTTACAAATGCAGTCTTTACGCCCATTTCACGCAGTTCATCAAGCATATCAGTTGTAAAATGAAGTCCGGCTGTTGGTGCGGCGGCTGAACCGAGTTCATTTGAATATACTGTCTGATAACGTTCTTTGTTTTCGAGCTTTTCCTTGATGTACGGTGGCAAGGGCATTTGCCCGACATCTTCCAGTGCAGTAAAAAAATTCCCCTCACAAGAAAACTGTACAATTCTGTTGCCGTCGTCTTTCACTTCAATAACTTTAGCAGTAAGTCTGCCGTTACCGAATGAAAATTCCGTTCCGACTTTTGCTTTTTTTCCGGGACGACATATAATTTCCCATAACTTGTCGCCTTTCTGTTCGAGGAGCAGAAACTCAATAAAAGTGCCATTGCTTGTTTTTTCGCCGTAAAGTCGTGCGGGGATAACTCTTGAATCGTTCATAACGAGCAAATCACCTTTTTTCAGATGACTGCATAAATTATAGAAATGGTCGTGGAATATTTCACCACTATTGCGGTCAATACACATCATACGAGACGCATTTCGTGGCTCAACGGGAGTTTGTGCAATAAGTTCCTCCGGCAAATCATAGTAAAAATCAGATTTAAGTAAATTCACAAAAAACAACTCCTTAAAAAAATTTAAAAAAACTATTGACATAATCAATATAAAGTGATATTATTTAAGATAGGAGTTATAAACTCCAGACTTAAACGGTAGAGGTGCGGTAAAGATGAGTAACTCTGTGGAGGAGAACCAATCCAGCGAAACAGAGTAAAAGGCAATACCGCCGAGAGACAGATTCTGGTGAAATCTGTTTCGGCTGTAAGCTCAACAGGCTTGCGGTTGTCATCATGTTTTGTGGTGGAGAGCTATCGGCTTGATAAATTTTGCCAGTACTCTTATTATAACGCATGATGAACCTGTTTGCAACAGGTTTTTTATTTTTTATAAAAATTTTTTTAAAAGGAGTTTTTTTAATGAAACAATACAACGTCGGAATTATCGGTGCAACGGGCATGGTAGGACAGAGATTTGCCACATTGCTTGAAAATCACCCATGGTTTAATGTAAAAGTTCTTGCAGCTTCACCAAGAAGTGCAGGCAAGACATATGAAGAAGTTGCAGGAAACCGCTGGAAAATGGCTGTGCCAATGCCTGAATCAATGAAAAATATGGTGCTTATGGACGCTACAGCTGATATTGAGAAAATCGCATCAATGGTAGACTTCTGTTTCTGTGCAGTTGACATGAAGAAAGACGAAATCAAAGCATTGGAAGAAGCATATGCAAAAGCTGAATGTCCGATAGTCTCAAACAATTCCGCACACAGATTTACACCTGATGTTCCTATGGTAGTACCTGAAATCAACCCCGACCATATTGAAATCATCAAGGCACAAAGAGAACGTCTCGGAACAAAACGTGGATTTATTGCTGTAAAGTCCAACTGCTCAATTCAAAGCTATGTACCTGCACTCCACCCGCTCCGCAAATTCGGATTGAAAAACGTACTTGCCTGCACTTATCAGGCAATTTCAGGAGCAGGCAAAAACTTTGAGACATGGCCTGAAATGGTTGATAATCTTATTCCATATATCGGCGGTGAGGAAGAAAAATCAGAGCAGGAACCACTCAAAGTATGGGGCGAAATCAAGGGCAATGAGATTGTCAAGGCAACAGCACCAAACATCACAACACAATGTCTCCGTGTTCCTGTTTCGGACGGTCACACAGCGGCAGTATTTGTAAGCTTTGAGAATAAGCCGTCAAAAGAGGAGATTTTGCAGTTATGGGCAGATTTCAAGGGTGTTCCGCAGGAATTGGAATTACCGTCCGCCCCGAAGCAGTTTATCCATTACTTTGAAGACGATAATCGTCCGCAGGCTAAACTTGACAGAAATCTTGAAAACGGTATGGCTGTTTCAACAGGTCGTCTCCGTGAAGATACACAATACGACTATAAGTTTGTATGCCTTTCACATAATACACTCAGAGGTGCAGCAGGTGGCGGAGTACTTCTCGCTGAACTTCTCGCAGCTAAGGGATATTTTGACTAATCCGAAAGGAGAGATTTTATGAAGAATACTATTTTTACTGGTGCTGGCATTGCCATTATAACACCTATGAATACTGACGGCTCTATCAATTATGATGTACTCGGTGAGATGATAGACTTTCAGATTGAAAATGGTACAGATGCTATCGTCATATGCGGTACAACAGGCGAAGCATCAACCATGACAGACGAAGAACATATTGAGTGCATCAGATTTGCTGTTGAGCGTACAGCAAAGAGAGTACCTGTTATTGCAGGTACTGGAAGCAACGATACACTTTATGCAGTAAATCTTTCAAAGGAAGCAGAAAAAGTCGGAGCAGATGCACTTCTTGTTGTTACACCTTATTACAACAAGACTACTCAACGTGGACTTATTTCCCACTTTACAGCTATTGCCGATGCTGTAAATATTCCGCTTGTACTTTATAATATTCCTGGCAGAACTGGCATGAATATTGAGATTGCTACAATGAAAGAACTTGCAAAGCATAAGAATATATGCGCAGTAAAAGAAGCAAGCGGAAATATCAGCTATGCCGCAAAGCTTATTGCAGAATGCGGTGATATGATTGACGTATACAGCGGAAATGATGATATGATAGTACCGCTTATGTCATTGGGTGCAAAAGGTGTTATATCCGTACTTTCTCATGTTATCCCGAAAGAGACTCACATGATGACGCAGTATTGTCTTGAGAATAATTTTGCAGAGGCTACAAAGTTGCAGATTAAGTATCTTGATTTAATCAATAATCTGTTTATTGAGGTAAACCCGATACCTGTAAAAGAGGCTGTAAATATGATGGGAGTAAATGCAGGCTCATGCAGACTTCCTCTTTGCGATATGACCGACGAGCATAAGGCTATACTCCGTGCTTCTATGGAAAAGCACGGTTTGATTAAGTAATGAACTGTAAATTGTGCGGTTGCTATTACAGTATTCATGAGCAGGAAAAAAGCTGTCCGTGCTGTGGCGGAAACCGTGAGGGACTGCATAAAACAAAACTTATAACTATATCAAAAGTTCTTGCGGTAACAGCACTGATAATTAATTTTATGATTTTGATTTTCAGTCAGAATATACATGATGAGCTTCTGACCTCATTCAGGTTCATAACAAACGATTATGGCAATTCCCCTGATTTCGCTCTGTTATATCTGATTTTGCCAAATACACATCTGCATATAATTCCTGTATATCTGCTGAATTTACCGCCAGTGTATCTTGTTACAATCATTGCACTGCTCATAACAAAAAAAATGCAGTTCTGTACTTTATCTGATTTCCGCAATTATGCTGATGATTCCTGCAATATTCATTTTTTTGAGTTATGACAATGATAGCATAGTTTATTTATCTTTCTTTGCAGTTCCTTGTCTGCTGATTACTATATCAGCAGTAATTACAAGGATTGACAGAAAAAAACAAATTCAAGAATATAAAATTAAGAGGTGTTAAAATGACAAATATAGCTATATGCGGTGCAAACGGAAAAATGGGCAAGACCATTTACAATTGCATTAAAGACCGTGACGACTGCAAAGTTGTTGCAGGTATTGACTTATACACTGAACAATATGCAGATTTCCCGATTGTTGCAAGTCCTGCTGAATTGCCCGTGAAACCTGATGTTATTATAGATTTCTCAAATCCCGCATCACTCAACGGATTGCTTGAATACTGTCTATCAACAGATACTCCGATTGTTGTTGCATCAACAGGCTACAGTGATGAACAGATTGCAAAAATCAAGTCTGCATCTGAACAGATACCGATATTTTTCACGTTCAATATGTCACTCGGTATAAATCTTCTCGTACACCTTGCAAAAAAAGCTACAGAAGTACTCGGCGACAGATTCGATATTGAGATAGTGGAGAAACATCACAATCAGAAACTTGATGCACCAAGCGGAACAGCTATAATGCTTGCAAATGCAATCAATGAAACTTTGGATAATTCCAAAACATACATTTATGACCGTCATTCACGCAGACAGAAACGTGATAAGTCTGAAATCGGTATGCACGCAATTCGTGGCGGTACAATAGTTGGTGAACATGATGTAATTTTTGCTGGAAATGACGAAATTATCACGCTTTCACACTCCGCAACATCAAAATCCGTTTTTGCAGAGGGTTCAATCAAGGCGGCAATTTTCCTGAAAGATAAGTCCGCAGGGCTTTATGATATGCAGATGCTGATATGATGAAAAATTACAGAATATTGAGACAGATTATATGTGCATTATTATCGGGAACTTTGCTTCTAATGACAGGCTGTACAGATAAAGTCCCAGAAAGCAGTTCAGAAAATTCAGGAATCATTTCTGAAGTCGATACGGAAAAAATGCCCGAAATTGTTTTTATAAAATACACGTGGTACAATAAGTACGCAAGTGGAAATGAGGGCTATGAAGTTCAGTTTGTAGACAAGGACGGCAGTATTTATTATATACAGGAAATTTCAGAAGATTCAGTATCGCTTTATAGTATCACGCAGATATATGAGGACTTCAAATCGGGTAAGCTTGATGATAAGAAGTCGGAAAAATCCTGCGATAAATCTGAACTTGATGATAATTTCAGCAAGCTTTGCGAAGTGTGTACCGACAAGGATTATTCAATAGTATACCCTGATTCTATGCCAGATGTTGAATATGATTCTGTCGCATGGTATGGCTGTTATTATGATAAGGACGGAGAGTTCAGAATTATTACACTTCATAAGAGTGAGGGCGAGTCTCTTAATAGCAATAACGAGACTGCCAACGGGATTTACAGCTGGTTTAACGGAATATTAACAAACTAAAAGAATAATCACTTCTTTTCGGGGTAAAATATCCTTGAAAGGAAGTGATTTTTGTGGTTGAACAGGATACAATAAAACTGCTCCGTGAGTGCGATTCAGGTATAAAAATGGGCATTTCTGCACTTGATGAGGTTATGGAGTACGCTCACAGCACCGACATGAGAAAGTATTTGCAAGACAGCACAGAGGAAAATCAGAAGTTGCAGGACGATTTACAGAAAGTTCTTGCAGATTACCATGACAATGGCAAAGAACCAAATCCTATTGCTTCGGGTATGTCGTGGATAAAGACTAATTTCAAGCTGAAAATGGACGAATCCGACAGTACAATCGCTGAACTTATGACAGACGGCTGTAATATGGGTATCAAGTCGTTGAGCCGTTATCTTAATCAGTATGCGGCGGCTGATGAACGTTCAAAAGACCTTACAAAGCGTCTCATCAAAGCAGAGGAAAAACTCTCACAAAATATGAGACAGTTCTTATAACGAAAAAAATCCGAAAACGGTTTACTTTCCGTTTTCGGAATTTTTTTAAATAATTTTTATCCGTTACATATATCATACAGATAATTAATTGCATATTCTAATTCGTAATCGTTTGTGTCATCACTGAAAATCTGAATTGCAGCGGTCAAATCAACAGGAATCCTTACATCAAATCCAACTTTTGCCTGTCTGTCGGCAGTAACCTCAATTTGACCGCCGTTTCCGTCAGGAGTATTAAATATTGGATAATAGATTTCAAAAATATCATCTGAAAGATAACATAATCCACCTATAGCCTGAAGCGAATTTGATGATGAGGTTATGCCCATTATAGTAACATTTGGACACTGAGATAAAAGATGTATAAGTACATCTCCTGAACTTACAGCAGCATCATTGACAAGCACAGCAACAGGCAGGTCTTTCCATTTTCCTTCATCAAATGTGTGAAACTTAGCAATAGAAACAATTTTTCCGTTACGGTCAATACCATCTTGCGAAGTCAGTTTGCTGTCAGCAAATAGTGAAGCAACAGCAGTTGAAATAACCTCATATCCTCCTCTGTTATGTCTGAGGTCAATTACAAGATACTTCATGCCATTGTCCGAAAGCTCCTGTAATTTTTTATCAGTTTCATTATATACCTTTCTATAGTTGCCTTTTAACATTGCTATAACATCAATAATATCATTACTGTAATGTTCAGCACTTATTCTGAGATACCCGACATCGTCATTAAGCATTTTATAAGAAAAATTATCATTGGAAATTCTATTATCGCTGTAGAGATGAGTAAGTGCAGTAGATTCTCTTGACTTGTACTTTCCGATAGCGTCAAGTGTGACAGTTTTTGTTTTATTGTCGTCATCTATGAATGTGACATCAACTTTGTCTCCGCCTTGTCCGGCAAGAAAAATCGGTTTCATAAGTTCCTCGTTTTCAATAACTTCAAACTGAAACCAATAGTCCAAACATCCGACATTTTTCATTGCTTCGTCAACATTAACGCCGTCTCATTCTTTTATTATTGTCCCATTATGTATTCCTGCCTTTTCTGCCTGTGAATCCTTATCTACAAGAATTGCAATAGTATCACCGTTATTCAGCTTGTACATACTCATTCCATAATCATTGCCTATAAGTTCCTCCTCTGCCTGAGACAGCACACCGCAATTATCTGCGAACCAAATATGAGAATCGTAAAACTCATACTGATACTCCAAAAGAACTTTCGCAAAAGCCTGTTTATCATCATTTTCTTCAGCATCTCTGACAAGTGGCACATACTTTTCTTTAAGACTTTCAAAGTCAATTTGTTTCCAATTTCTGTTGGAATAGCTGACCGACATTGAATCAATCATTGATGAAAACGAATCAGCCAAGCCAAGATGTGAGTAATCACTTACATAATTGGTGAAACCAAACTGATACACTAAAACAATCATCAGCATAACACTGACACCATTAAGTACACCTTTAATAACGTTGAAAAAATTAAACTTTTTATCTTTTTTGCTGTCAGGAATTAACATAATGATTGAAGCAAAAATAAGTATAAAGCTAAGTATTCCACCTCTGACAAGAAATTTATCATAGGTAAC